>JACMKL010000365.1 GCA_014380105.1 Candidatus Melainabacteria bacterium | reverse complement strand
CGGCTTTCGATATACGAAACTTTGATGCGAATGCCGTTTTCAAGTGCGCGTAGTTGTTCTAAAGTTTCGCTGGTTTCAAGTGGCGTCGGCTTCAATGCGGCAATTTTCAAGAGGCATTCGCGGCTATAAACATAGAGCCCGACGTGTCCTCTGTAGAGTCTGTCCCCAAAAGGTCTTTCGTCGCGACAATACGGAATTGGTAAGCGCGAGAAATAAAGCGCAAAATCATTCTGGTCGACGACCACTTTAACTACTTGCGGGCTGAGTGCTTCTTCTTCGACTGTTATATGCCACGCCAATGTGCTCATTTCGATAGTTGAGTCGCTCAGGAACGGCGCAATAGCTTGTTCGATTGAGGCCGGGTCAATCATTGGCTCATCACCCTGAACGTTCACGATAATGTCGATTTCCGGATGCTTCTCCGCCACTTCTGCCAGACGATCTGTGCCCGAGGGGTGGTCATCGCGGGTCATAATGCATTCTCCGCCGAAACGCTCAACTTCTTCCCGGATGCGGTCGTCATCTGTTGCCACGATTACTCTGTGCAGTGATTTGACCTGTTTGACCTGTTCATGAACCCGCTCAATCATGGTTTTGCCGGCAATTTTCGCCAGCGGTTTGCCTGGAAATCTGCTGGCTTTGTGCCGCGCCGGGATGATGGCAGCGATTTGTCTTTTCGATTCGACGGTCATGAAACCTTCCCTCTGAGTACCGGTGAGCCTGAGCTACGGAGGATCTTGGCGTGTTTTGCCGCATCTAACCAGAGTGATACGATAATGTCAGGTAGAAATAAACAATTGTTAATCTGGCTTGAGCCCGCACCCGTCCCACTTTCCTGTAGATTACGTCAGGCGCCCAAACATTCTGGATTTCAGTATGTCAACATGCGGTTGATGGGCGTGTTTCTCTTCCTAAAAACTCAATTTTCGCTGTCAAAACCTGGTGACTTAAGCCGGTTTTTGGGCATCTTTCTGAAAGACGCTCCGGTTTCTAAAAGAGGTTATTCCATTGGACTGTAATTGCTGTCGCGAAGAAGGCACAAGCGAGCTAATGCAGAAGCTACTTGTGAAAGAGCAAGAGCTAGTCGAAATCGCCCAAAAGTTCTTGAAGCAAGCGAGTGACCCATTTTCTGGCGTAATCAACTTCTTGCACGATCGTCCTGAAGGGTCATCGATGCCTGGTCTCATCGTCAATCGGGTGCTGCTTGGCGCTTTTGGCGATTCAGAAAAAATCCCTGGTCTTATCCGTGTACTTGCCTCGCATGTGCATGAAATCGCCCGCAAGTCAGACGTGATTAGTATCGTCAATGAGCACCCAGCCGTCGAAAAATGGGGCCATTACCTGATTAAGCAGAAAGAAAAAATTGCTTTTGAAGTGACAAGAGAAAAGGGCAAATTGCTCCTCAACAACATTGTCGGATTGGTGGCAGTGGAACATGGTGTAGAATTGCCGCTTGATAAAATCCTCGTCAGTCCGCCCAATTTGGTTGTAACCGTCAGACTAGGGCTCCTGCGTCCACAGAAAGTTTTGGAAATTTAGTTGCCGAAAGACAAAGTCGCAGAAAATGTAGCGCATCGTGGTGGCCGTTTTTGGGCGCCTGAGAATACGCTGGTCGCGTTTGGCAAAAGTTTGGATATTGGTGTCGATGGTCTTGAGCTAGATGTGCAACGCTGTGCATCAGGCGAATTGGTCGTAATTCACGATGAATTGGTAAACCGTACATCCAATGGTGTCGGTCTTGTCGAGACAATTACTTTCGATGAATTAAAACGACTGGATGCCGGCTCGTGGTGGCACGAAGAGTATGAGGATGCGGGTGAAACTAATTACAAGGGCGAAAAAATCCCACTTTTGCAGGATGTTCTTGAACTAGTTGCTGGTCGCGCTTGGATAAATATTGAACTGAAAAATACTCCAATTGAATATCCTGGCATCGAAGACGAGCTGATTGAGCTGCTTTCCGATTATGAGCATCGCGACAAAATAATCGTCAGCTCTTTTGATCACAAATTGATGTACAGCTTAAAAGAGAAAAACGCGGGACTATCGATTGCTCTTCTTGCCGACGCACTTCTACTTAATGTCGCACAACTCGCTGAGCAAATTGGTGCTGATTACTGGCATCCGTGCTTTGGTTCATTGCGCCAGGAGGCAGTTGAAGAGGCTCACGAAGCCGGTTTGAAAGTTAATGCCTGGACCATAAATTCGCCTCGCGAATGGACGATGGCGCTTGATTGGGGGATTGATGGAGTAATTACCGACAATCCCTACGGCTATAAAATGTTTCTAGAAAAGCGCACGCTGATTGCTGAAGCGAAGGCTAAGAGCTGATTGTTGCTAATGCTTCGTCTTCGACTATTACAGGCTCTGGATGAATTTTTAAAAGTTTCACCAGTGGTTCTATCGTCAGCCCTTGTACTATCAGGGTGAAAAGAACGACACCAAATGCGGTGATAATAAATTGTTCTCTATTAGGAAAATTTATTGGCAAGCTCAACGCCAGTGCCATGCAGAGTGAACCCCTCAGCGCTCCCCAGAATAGTAAGTGGCGCCAGTTGAGCGGAATAGGCAAATTTTTTGAAGCACAAAATTGAGTTATCAAATATGCAACTGGAATACGTGCCACCAAAATGGCAACAATTGCAATTCCAATCATTCCTCCATATTCGACGAGCAGATTGAATTTGACCTGCATGCCGATCAGTAGAAAAACAAGCGAGTTTACTAGGAATGCGGCGTATTCCCAAAAGCTGTTTACAGCAAATCGAGTATTTGTTGACATGCCTTCTGTCGCACCATAGTTGCCCATCACAATGCCTGCTGCAACCACCGATAACACCGGTGAAACATGGCATTGTTCGGCTAGCAAAAAGGAGCCATAGGCAAGCGTAGCTGTTAGCGTTATCTCAAGCAAATGATCATCAAAAAGGCGTGTTACTGTAGAAGCTGCAAATCCAAGTGCGGCTCCAATAGCCACTCCGCCGCAAATTTCGAAAACTACTCGTAGAAGAGAGGAGCCAGGGTCAAAAACTTGCTGAGTCATTGTAATTGCTAATATCACTTTGAAAAATACGGCTGCTGTTCCGTCATTGAAAATGCTCTCACCTTCAAGAATCATGGTCAGTCGTTTATCAATTCCCAGAGTGCGAAATAGAGCCAGGACAGAAATTGGGTCGGTGGCGCTAATCATGGCACCGAATACAAAGGCACATCCTATTGCCATGCCTCCCCAGTAGTGCATAATGCTGCCTACAATCAGAGTTGATATCAGGACACC
The DNA here is from genome assembly GCA_014380105.1 of Candidatus Melainabacteria bacterium. GTDB lineage: Bacteria > Cyanobacteriota > Vampirovibrionia > Obscuribacterales > Obscuribacteraceae > QKMZ01. Next base: position 993 of record JACMKL010000365.1, on the reverse strand, counting down.
GGCTGTCGCCAGTACGCTGATTGATAGCCAGTTTCGCTTAAGCTCGTCTAAATGTAAATTCCAGGATGCTTCGAACAATAATGCTGGTAAAAATACTAATAGAATCAATTCCGGAGTCATCTCTACTGCCGGAATAATATGCCAGAGTCCCATTGCCAGACCGACAATGACCAGCGCAATTGAATACGGTACGCGCACCCACTTCACAGCAATAGCCACCGCGGACGCTACCAGAAGTAGTACTACGAGGAGACCTACCTGAAAAGTAGAATGCGTTTCCATGCTAATGCCACCAAATCAGGTATTACTAGCGAAGCTGTTGACGCACTAGTTTTGAAACAACGGGAATAGGCGCTTCTTTGCCCATCATTGACATAACAACACCATAGAGCAGCAGAAGCGAACTTAGTTTTAGGATAATTCCAATGCTCATCGGCAACACCATAATCATCTCCGGTCCAAGGCCCGGAATCATCTGCAAAATCCCACCAACAAGATTGATGAAAATGTCTGAAGTCCAGCCGAGTAGCATGCTAAAGATGCCGAGCAAAATTCCCTGCAGGAAGTGAAAGCGGAAAAAGGGGCTGCGGCAATGTTTACCTTGGACGATGGTATAGATTAGTCCAGCCAGTCCGAGCGTCAAATAACAAAGCGCCGATATAATTCGCTCAACCCATTCAGGCTTGCGACTAAAACTGTGGCTGCTATGAATAACTGGCATTTCTTCCCCGTCCTCCGGTTTGCCCGGCGTGTTATTCGCTTAATTGTAGCCGGAAGAACAGCTCTGTGCACTGATGTTAAGGATAGGAGCTGAGCCTGATTGACCCCCTAAAGCTGCCTCGCCTATAACCCGAAATCCCCAACTAGCTTGTAATGAGATTGCTTTGGATCCTAAAGTGGCACATTGAACTATATGTCGGCCAAAGACACCTATTTGCAACAGATTCGACTCCTGTCCGTTTTGGATTTGGAGGAGCTGGGAATTTCCGAGCG
>JACMKL010000364.1 GCA_014380105.1 Candidatus Melainabacteria bacterium | reverse complement strand
TTGTCGTTTGCATCTTTCCAGATTTTTAGCTTGTCTGGCAATTGGAAATAAGCATTGCCGTCTGTTTGCAGGACGACAGTGGTGCCATCTTTCTCGCGCATGAAGATGCCGTCTTCTGCTGCTCCGATTTGGCGTCCGGCGGCTTGAGCACCAAGGACTTCCGGAAGGCGTTCTAAGGCATCTTTGATACGTCTGCCACCACCAAAACGGTGGAAGCGATCTTTACCTCTGAAATCTGTGACAGAATCTTTTTCAAGACGTTGCATTACGTTGCCGGAGCGATCAAGAACTTCAAATATGCCATCTTTTAGTTGAACGGTTTTTCCGCCCGCGATGTCCCAAACTTGCTTGCCGTCCAGCTCACGGTAACCTTTTCCGTTGTCTAGCGCTTCTGCCAAACCAAGTTTACGGTTGACTTCAACAGTGGTGCCATTTGCACTCTCAGCTTTAAATCTTTGTCCTGTTGCATCGAATTCTACGCGCGATCCGTCAGCGGCGGTTCTTACTGCTTTGTCACCGCTCACTGCAATTGTGGCGTCTTTGGCTTTACTGCCTTCCGTTGGCGAAAACGTAATACTGTCGCCATTGACGGCTGCTTCGGGCAGGCATTTTTTGTCGCCGGTTTCGGCAAGGATTTGTTTCCATTCATCTTTTGAGACGTGGTCAAAAATTTTACGCTTGCCGCAGGGACCACCCGGCAGCATGTCTTTCTGGGCTGCTCTTAATTCACCGATAAATTTGTCCGTGTCGATCGACGCGACCGGTTTTCCATCCGAAAACGCCTTAACTGCGGCTCCAGCGCCGCTTTCGATGGCAGTCTTCCAGGCTGAATCGCTAAGTACGGATGTGACACTCGTCTTCTTGTCGAGCACTTTGACAGTGTCTGATGTGCCGACAATTTTGAAAGTATTGTTGCCGATGTTTACTAATGATGCCGCTGCAGCTGCGGCAGGATTAATCACGGCAGCTAGGGTTGTCAGCGCCGAGGTCATCTCTGTTGTCTTTTGCCAGGCATAAGCGACTTTTTCGGTGAGAGAAACGTTGACGCCTTCAATGGTTGTCGAAAGAGATGCTGGCTTTGGTGTTTCGGTAGTCTTGGTTTGCTCTGCTTTTGCTGTCGTGGAGGCGTCTGTGGGCTTAGCTGCTACATCTTTCGGACCGGTGATTGTCTCGGTGATCAACTTCGCCGACGCCTCAGCTTTGTCTGACGCCCAGTCAAGGGCGTCATTCAAACCAACGCGGATGCGGTCTGTGAGACTCACGAGCCTATTCCTTTCTTTGAGGGTCGACCGTATATATACGAAAGCCCTCGGATTTGGACAGCGGGCTGGCTAATGCCCGGGCGCTGGTTATACTGAAGTCAGGTAGAGAAGACTGGCTTTGTTTTGCGGGCTTTTATGACCGGCTCAAATGACGACCACAGAAGCGCAGTGCAGGGCGACGATTTGATCGGGAATTATCCTGGTCGATACTGGCACCCGGTTGCAGAGGGCAAGATTTTTTGCGACCTGTGTCCGCGCGCATGCGTGATGGCTGAGGGCGATCGAGGCTTTTGTTTTGTTCGGCAGAACGTCGGCGGCGAAATGGTTTTGACCACATATGGGCGAAGCACGGGCTTTTGCGTTGATCCCATTGAGAAGAAACCCCTCAATCATTTTTATCCAGGCACGAGTGTCTTATCTTTTGGAACGGCGGGTTGCAACCTGGGCTGTCAGTTTTGTCAAAATTGGTCAATTAGTAAATCGCGCGAAATCGAACAACTCAGCGAGATTGCCATGCCTGAGGACATAGCGCAAGCAGCGCTGCGACTGGAATGTAAGAGTGTTGCTTTCACATACAATGATCCTGTGATTTGGGCAGAGTATGCAATCGACGCCGCAAAAGCTTGCCACGAAGTCGGCATTAAGGCAGTAGCCGTAACCGCTGGCTACATCACTCCTGCCGCTCGCACTGAATTTTACTCAGTAATTGACGCGGCAAATGTTGATTTGAAAGCCTTTACGTCACAGTTTTACAAACGCGTCTGTTTGTCCGAAATAGAGCCAGTTCTCGACACTCTCAAATGGCTGAAGCACGAAACTGACGTCTGGTTCGAAATCACCAATCTCGTCATACCAGATGAAAATGATGGAGCCGACGAGATTGAACGCATGTGCGACTGGATTTTGAACAATCTCGGCACTGATGTGCCAATTCACTTCACTGCCTTCCATCCCGATTTTCGGATGGACAAACGACCGCCAACCCCACCTGGCACTCTAGCCCGAGCCCGGGAGCAGGCTTTGAAAGCCGGACTGAAGTTTGTATACGTGGGCAATGTCAATGACGTAAAGCGTCAAAGTACTTACTGCCCAAGCTGCAAGGAGCTATTAATCAAACGCGATTGGTATGAGCTGGGTACGTACAAGCTCAAAGGCAACAGCTGCGGCAAGTGTGGAGAGGTCATTGCCGGCGTCTTTGGCGACGTTAAAGGTGACTGGGGTAGGCGTCGGCAACCAGTTTCAATTGAAAGGGTTTCTAAAAGCATTTGAGGTCCTACAATAGCTAAAGTCTGACCAGGAATTCCTGGAATGACATTTTGGTTGAGGAAACATTTGGAATGTCGCAGCGCCGCCACTATAGAGCTCTTCAAACGTGCGCAAGTTTCGCCCTGATCGTCGCATGTGGTTTTGGCTCCCCAGGAGCGAGTGCTCAAGAGTCTGCGAAACCTTCAAATATTGAAAGCCAAACGTCAGTTGACGCTGTTTCTGCAACCGACGCAAAGCCAGAGTTCGAGAATCCTGTCAGGAGTGAACAAGTCGAGCGCGATAGGCAGATTGTGCAATTTACTTTCATCGCGGCAGCCGTATTGATGTGCTCCATTGCTTTCTTAATGCTTGTTAGCATACCGAAGGCTGCAAAGAAAACGGAATGACAACATTGGTTTCACTTAATACTGAGGTTGCGTAATGCAAATGGACATGGCGACTCGAATAATGTGCTTCTGCGTAGGCGTTACGTTCATTATCGGCGGTCTCATTTTTGTTAAACAATCTCTCGAAGCGAAGAATCTGATAGAATCCGTGCTGTTTTCTCTGATGGGCGTCATGGCGGGGCTTTTTCTCATTGTTACGGCAGTGATGGGTCCTCCAGATATCTAAACCTCCAGAGAATTTGCGGATTACTTATGGGGAGGCTTTCCATGCGTCGCTCAAAAATGTTTGCGCTTGTCGCAGGCGGACTGATGCTTATTGCGCAACCGTCAGGTTTGGCAGCAGACAAAAAAAGCGAAGATGGTCGCGCCGGCAATTGGAAATCGGGCGCTCAAGGTGCACCATCCATAGAGGCGTGCCAGAAACGCGTAGATGCTGATCCGAAAAATGCAGAAGCTCACAATGACTTGGGCTGGGCATTCAGACAGCGCAATAAACAGAAAGAAGCTGAAACAGAGTTGCGCGAAGCGTTAAAGCTTGATCCAGCACTTTCCTATGCTCACTCTAATTTGTCAGTTGTTCTTCTGGATCAGGGCAAAATTGGTGAAGCTGCGGAAGAAGCTAAAACCGCTACTCAGCTTGATGCTAAAAAAGCCATCTACCGCGTTGTTTACGGAAATGCTTTGACTGCACAGAAAGACAACAAAGCAGCAATCGAACAGTATAAAGTGGCGCTTTCATTGCAACCTGACTACGAAAACGCTCTGTACAATTTGGGCCGCGCTTATCTTGCTGATGGTCAACGCACTGAAGCGAAAGTCGCATTCAGTCAAGCTTTGCTGCTCGATGAAAATGATGAGCGTGTTTTGAAAGAACTCGACAAAATGCTCGACAACTAATTCGAGCAGCGCAAAAGAATTTTGGAACAGAGATTTTAAAGGAGTTGGAAATGCAATTCGTTGTATACGGTCGCGACGGTGCAGATGCCGAAGCACTTAACCGAAGAATGGCTGCCAGAGAAGCTCATCTTGCTGGATGCGCAACCTTGAAAGAAAATGGACACTTGATTTACGCAGTTGCGCTTGTCGATGACTCGGACAAAATGATTGGTTCGATGATGGTTATGGAATTCGCTACTCGCAATGAACTTGATGAATGGTTGAAACAAGAACCATACGTGAAGGGAAAAGTCTGGGACAAAATCGAAATCACTGCTGGCAAAGTCTCAGCGCTTTTTGCAAAACAGGCCGCGAGTCAATCGCGAGAGCAAGTCATTCACTGACCCGAACAAACTCAGAAATTTTCCAAATGATCGGCCAAATGATCGGCCATTTCTAGCTTCCGTTGGGCTAGAATGTAGCAGTGCGGCTGGAAGCCGAACTTGGGAAGATCGGCCAAAAATGAGTGAAAACCCTAGTCGAATAGAACCTGCGAGGCTGGAGGAGTTTCCTTCTTCAGTCGGTGATTTGGTAGCTGAAATAGCATCCAAAAGTTCTGCACTTGGCTCATCTCTTCATCCACGGACTTCCGCCAATCTGGCGGAATTAGTTCGAGTAATGAACACCTATTACAGTAATTTGATTGAAGGTCATAACACCAGGCCTGTAGACATTCAGCGCGCTCTTGCAGGAGAGTTCGCAGAAGATTCTGAGCGCCGCGACCTCCAAATAGAGGCAGCCGCTCATGTGAGAGTGCAGGCAAAAATTGATCGCTTAATGGACGAAGAGCTTCTACCAGAGCCAGCATCTAGGAAATTTATTCTTTGGTTGCATCAAGAATTTTATCGCGATGCATCTGAGAAAACTCTTCTAATACAGGGGACAGGAAGTTCATTTGTTATGAAACCAGGCGCGTGGCGAGTTGGTTCTGCTCAGAATGTGGCTGTCGGAAGACATTTGCCACCATCAAGTGACTGTGTTGAAGACTTCATGGTCTATTTTGAGAAAAGATATTGTTTTGAAGGCATGGGAATGTCCGCGCGCATCCTCAGTCTGGCGGCGGCTCAT
>JACMKL010000363.1 GCA_014380105.1 Candidatus Melainabacteria bacterium | reverse complement strand
TCTTGCTGAAATTATAATTGCGCGGGCGAATCAGGATAAATACAACCTGGTACCAATCGGATTTTCTTATTTTATCCGCCCAGAACAGGTTATGGATGCTGTTGCACTGGTATCAGATGCGGTGGCTGCTGACGTTGCGGCTCAAGTGCCATATGCTGAGACTATACCCGTAAATCCGGCTTTGTTGCAGCTTCCGGATGAACTACAATTAGCTGAACAACTGCGCACTGCTGGTGCGCAGCATGTTGTCTCGGGTGAAGCACAAGAAATTGTTGGAAATTTGCGAAAGTATTTCGAAACTTGCGGGCTTCTAGCGCCAGTCAGTCAAAGCGTTTAATAGCAAGCAGGCTCTTAAGATCGTTTGGCTGGTCTATGTCTATTTCGCCATTTTCAAAATCATAAAATAAGCATTCTTTGCTTTGATTGATTATTACCTTGGCTCCGCGGTCGCCTTTCAAATCTAGAAGTGCGCTGAAATAGCTAGCTGGAAAAACTGCCGGTATTCCCGCGGTATTGTTGTATTTGCAAGCAACAATTGCATTTGAATTCATCGCGGAAAGAGCAAGCAATGAGTGCAATAGTTGAACAGTTACAAATGGCTGATCGCAAACCATCAGCATTAGATGAGTCGCTTTTTTCTCCCGAGCAAATTGGGTTGCAAGTCGAATTGACGAAGCTAAACCTTCTTCCCAGTTGATGTTGTCGATGAGAGTAAAAATGCGATCTATGTACTGTTTTATTAGCTGAGAATTGCATCCCAAAATGACGCTCAGTTCGTCAACGCTCGCATCTGCAAGTACTTTCTGAGCATGCTGTATAAGATTAGATTGTCCTATTTGAGCCAGTTGTTTAGGACTTCCGAAGCGGCTCGAACTGCCAGCTGCGAGAATTACACCTGCAACTTTTCTTGGGCTATCTTTAGCTTCCAACTTTGGACTGTCCAAAATTTCTGGAGTGAATTGCGCCGTTCATATTACGCAAATGCTTTGCAGTACATTTTTTTGAAACGGTCTGAATTTCCGCAACAATAGATAGAGCAATTTCATTAGGTGTTTCTGCACCGACGTCTAAACCAATAGGTGCGTAAAGGTTGGTTTCATTTAAGCCGGAACGAACATCTAATGGCAATGATGCGATCATGCGCTCGGTTCGAGAGCGTGGCCCCATTACACCCAGGTATGCCGGAGAGGCTTGTAACACCTGTTTTAAAACCTCTGTGTCGAGATTTAAATCGTGAGTCATTATGACGTTGTAAGCGTATTTCATCGCTGGATAATCGGAATACAGTGTCGATGTTACGCGTATTTTGTTGCGCGAAAATCTCTGCACATACATTCCGACCGAATTGGCAAAAGTCTCCAGTAATCGAGCGTCTTCTCCGTCACCATAAATATAGACAGTGGTGGCAGGCTCAAAATACTCTGCAAAAATTCTAACTGTAATTCCATCAATTTCTATATAGGCCAGTTTGCTTTTCTTGCATGCGAAAGTCGACACAATAGCATCAGACAGCGCTTCACTATACTGATCGAAACCCGTCGCAGCATTAGTGCGATAGAAATTTGATTGTGATAAATCAACTCCAAAGCGACTTCCTGTCCTTTTTTTTAGCTCAACTTTTTCTGTTAAATTATTTACGATTGTCACCATCACAGCGGGTTCATTCAGTAATGACAGCCAGCGCAACGCACCAATCGCTTCTTCGCTCGGCAGTGGTTCCACAAATATTTCAACGCTACCGCCGCAGCCAAATGGAAAACCGCGCATGTCGTCTTCCGTCGATAAATCGTATTCGACCAAGAATGGCACATTGTCACCATCCAGACGACACGCTACATCACCTTCAAGGCAGCCTGCTGAGAGACCGCCGCGAAAATTTCCATCTTCGCAAATGATCGAGCGTGCGCCAGGACTTCTATAGGACGGCCCATCGGTTTTTATCACCGTTGCAAGTGCAAGTTTGCTTCCACCGCTGGCGGTGCGGTCATAGAAATTGATCAGATCTTCTGTTTCGCTCACTATGTGTTTCCTAACAGGTCTTCAATTTTGATTGGCAGATCGCGAACACGAATACCGGTTGCGTGGTATACCGCATTTGCTAACGCTGGTGCAAAGCCTGCTATGCCGATTTCGCCTATTCCTCGTGCACCATATTCGTTGAGCTCCGTATTCGGTACTTCCAAAAAGTGCACATCTATTTCAGGAACATCAGCGTTGACAGCCATCACATAATCGGCAAGATTGCTATTAATCGGCGCACCTTTTGTTGATTCATAGTGAGTGTGTTCGAAGAGCGCCATGCCAATGCCCATTACGACCGCACCTTCAATCTGATTGCGGCCGGTTTTTGGATTGATGATTTTTCCTGCGTCTATCACCGTCACTACTCGACTCACACGCAGACGAGCAATTTCTTCCTGCCACGTCACCTCTACAAATTGGGCACCATATGAGTGCATCGACTCTTTTGCCTTCTGAGCAAAAGTGCTGGGGGATGTGCCCTTGCCACTGACAGTTCTGAAATTGGCAAGATTCAACATCTCTGAAAATGGCATTCCTGAGGAAGGGTCTTGCCCTTTCTTGTGAATGCGTCCCTTCGTAAACTGCAATTCTTTGCCGTCAATTCCAAGAAATGGTGAACCTGGAGTTTTTGCAGCCGCAGTCAGCAATGTATTAACTGCTTTGTCGATAGCCTTACTGACCGCAGGAATTATTGAAGCAATACCCATCGAGCCGCCAGATAAAGGACCTGGAGGAAGGGCAGTGTCTCCCAGCACGACTTCAACTTTGTCTACTGCAACGCCGAGCTTGTCGCTGACCACTTGCGCAAATATCGTATAAGTGCCGGTGCCAATGTCCTGAGTTCCGCAAGACACACGAGCTGTGCCATCATTTTTCATTTCTACAGTGGCTTCAGCCGCGAATCTTTCTGCAATCCAGGAAGCGCCTGCTGTTCCCCATCCGAGCGTCAATCCATCTTTTTTCATGGAGCCAATGCGCGGGTCGCGTTTGGACCAGCCAAATTTTTCAGAGCCCATTTTGAAGCAATCAAGTAAATGGCGCGAGGCGAAAGGAATTTTCTTTCCTTCGTCCATAGTTGGCTCATTAAGTATGCGGAATTGGATTGGGTCCATTTTCAGTTTAGCTGCCATTTCGTCAATTGCTGATTCTAAGGCAAATAAGCCAGGTACTGCACCAGGTCCGCGCATGGAAGTTGGAGAACCAATGTTGCGTTTAGCGAGTGCTGATGTCACTCTCAGGTTAGGGACACTGTACAGATAAGTGGTGCATTCTCCACAATTTTCTTTGAAATCGTCGAGAATCGCTGTGTGATTCAGGTAGTCGTGCTGAATTGATGTCAGCTTGCCTTTGGCGTCAGTACCAATTCGGATGCGCTGTTGAGTGCGTGGGCGATGCCCAGCCGTCTGAAATGTCATCTTTCGGCTGATTACTAGTTTGATGGGCTTCTTGAGCTGCCTTGCTGCTGCTGCAGCAATTGCAGACTGGGACCATGGTGAGATTTTGCCACCAAAACCAGAGCCAAGGAATTTTGAAATGACTTGAACATTTTCTGGTTCAACACCCAAAACCTGCGCGAGAACATTTTTGTGATTTACAACGCCTTGAGTTGTTTCGTATAACTTGAAATTAAAGCCGTCAAAGACAGCAACTGACGAGTGAAGTTCAATCGTACAGTGGGTTTCTGCGGGCGTTGTGTAGGTTCCATCAAGTTTGTTGGCTGAAACATCAAAAGCCTTTTGCGCTTCGCCACGTTCACTTTCTACTGTGGTTTTTGTATCAGCTGACAGCTTCACATCAACATTTGGTTTTTTTTCGTTGTAGGTTACTTTCACCTGGTCTGCGGCAGCCTTCGCTTGTTCAAAGGTTTCTGCAACTGCAACAGCGACATATTGACCGTAGTATCGAATCACGTCATCTTCAAAAGGAGGTCTGTCTTCATCAGAATAAGCACTAAAATCGGCATTCGGATTGACGCGAAATAGCTTGCTTGTGTTGCCACGATGGAAAATTGCTTTCACTCCAGGCATTTTTTCTGCTTCACTACAATCTAGTTTTGCAATTGTGCCATTGGCAATTTCTGCACACACTGGCACAGCGTAAAGCATTCCTGGAAATTTATGATCTGCGGTGTAAGTCGCATTTCCAGTGACTTTGAGTGGACCATCAATTCGTTTTGTGGGACGACCGATTGGTGAATTTGTTTTGTCTGTGGTGGCAGTCATGATTTTATCCTGTCCTTAAGCGTTGTTAGTGGCGAGTTTCAGTGCGTGCACCAGGCATCGCTTAGATAACTCGACTTTATATTTGTTTTGCGTCTGCACTTTTGCTTCACTAAGCGCTGCTTCTGCGGCCTTTCGAAAATTCTCTTGATTAGTTGGCGAACCTTCAAGCACTTTTTCCGCTTCAAATGCACGCCAGGGTTTCGTACCGACCCCACCCAATGCAACGCGCACGTGAGATATCTTGCCGTTTTCTACTCGTGTCACTACCGCAGCAGATGAGAGAGCGAATTCATAAGAAGCTCTGTCACGTAATTTTAGATAAGTAGATGTCGACCCTGCCGGTAGGCCCTTAATTGAAACGTGAGTAATTAAATCTCCCGGCTTCAAAACGTTTTCAATATGAGGAGTTGAACCAGGCAGAACGAAGAAATCATTGATTGCAACTTGACGTTCGCCGGATGGTCCCTGTATATGAATCGTCGCTTCCAGTGCCATCAAAGCGACATTCATGTCCGATGGATTGGTGGCAATGCAATGCTCGCTGGTGCCGAGAATGGCAAGCGT
>JACMKL010000362.1 GCA_014380105.1 Candidatus Melainabacteria bacterium | reverse complement strand
CCAATAAGACGCTCACGATTCTATTTGCCAGTGCGCCCGCTGCCATCGAGTTAGTGTTCGGCAAAATAATTGCATAATCAAAAGTTTCGTAGTGCCCAACTTGATCCACTTGTCGTTTTACCAGGCCAATGCGTTGCATTGCGCGTCGTACACCCAGCATCTGGAGCGCTTCTACAGCGGTGCCGTTTTGACTTTGCTTGCGCACACCCATACTAAAAATCAGAAGTGAGAACGGCAAGTTGAAATACTCATACCGCAAATATTCCTGGTCGAGATAATAGATGAATGCGTGATAAGTGAGAATGCCTGTTTCGGGACGAAGCAAGTTTTTGGTCACTTGCTGAATTGCTGTTTCGTCGATGCCGAGCGCTTTTAGATTGGCGAGGCGACTCTGTTGTGGCGCCTGGTCTGTAATCTGAATCAATCCGCAACTGACCAGGTTAAACAAAATCGGCACCCAGCCAATCTTATTCATCGGACGTTTGCGAAGGAGATCGAAGAGCGAATTCTTGTTATCGATCAATTCATAGAAATCTAATTGCTGGGTCATGTCGAGCGGAGCGCCCTTCGAAAGCCGAGCTTGAAACTCTTCCTCGGAAATCATGGCGTTCTTTTTGACTAAGACTGATTCCATTTTCAGTCCGGCGGAATCGAGATATTTTGTTTGGTCAAGCAGCGTGACGCCTTCCATAAGCATGGCATCAAGTCTGCGCGTGACAGTTTTTTCTTGAATTGCTTCATCCGGCCAAAACCGGAATTCACCGACCTGCCATGTAATCAATTCAATTAAAGCGGGATCGCCTTTGACGTCTTTCAAAATGCAATGAACAGGATTGCCGTCAGCAAAATAAACTTCCGCACGATCTGAGCGCGTGCGAATATCCAACTTGCCGGTCATCTTGGCGAGATTTATTGATTGAAGAAGGTTTGGTACTTGAAGGTTTTTTAGGTCGCCTTCTAAAGTAGCTTTTGCACCCGGACGAGGTGGTTCGAAAATTACCGCACCACCTTGTCCACCGCCGATTGTCGGATTAGTGACAGTAGCGGTGACTGTTGCTGTGCCCGGGTCGGAAGATTTGCCGAGGAGCGCGCTTTGAGGCATCATGTCTTCGACCGATTCGGAACCGGAGCTGGTTGCTAAAAGATTGCAAATTAAGCTGACATCGCGCGTGGCATAATTCCACATCTCCTGATTGCCGGAAAGTCCAAGTTCAAACATTGCCCAGTTGGGATCGCCCTGGTCATGGTCGTATTTCACCGACAAAATAAAATCGTGTTTGCGGTCAGGTGTTGTCCATGGCAACTCCACCCAACGACCAATGATTTTCTTTGCTTCCTGCGAAATAAACTGCACATCGCCATAGCTAGGCATGGCTGATTGCTTAGGAAGACGGACGTTTCTAGGACCAGATTTTCCAAACATTGGTTAGTATCGTTACCGAGTAACAGGGTGAGGATTATGGGAGGCGTACGCTAATACTGTGTTCCACGACATCTAGCGAATCTCACGCTTGATTTTGTATCACCCAATTTATCAGTCGAACAACTTGCAAATATCATTATTGAGGCTTTTGGGTGAAACGCTTGAAAGAAAAGAGAAACGGCGCGAACCGTTTCTCTCATTGTTTTTTCTGATTTCGACCTAGCTTCTATCCTTTTAGGGATAAAGACCACGAAGACGTTTTGCTTCGGCAATGCGGCTGACGCCGATACGAAGCGCTGCCATTCTAGGTCTGAGACCACTGCGTGTGCTCAGTTCGAAAACTTGGTCACAAGCACGTCCCATAATTTCTTCAAGACGGTTGTTGACTTCAGCTTCAGTCCAGAACAAATGCATCAAACCTTGCACCCATTCAAAATAGCTGACGGTTACGCCGCCTGCGTTTGCCAAAATGTCAGGGACGATTTTGACGCCTTGTTCGTAGAGATAAGCATCAGCTTCAGGGCTAGTTGGTCCATTGGCGCCTTCAACAATGATGCGGCATTTGAGATTGCGCATATTTTTTTCGTTGATTTGGTCGCCGAGAGCGGCTGGCACGAGCACTTCGCATTCCAATTCCAGCAATTCTTTGTTGCTTACGCTGGTTGAGCCTGTAAATCCTTCCACTCTTCCCATCTCTGAGATGTAAGCCAGGAGGCGT
>JACMKL010000041.1 GCA_014380105.1 Candidatus Melainabacteria bacterium | reverse complement strand
TCGCTGATCGCTATCGAAAGTTTTTTCAGTTTCAATTTGAGTTCTATTATCGCGCGTGCGCAAATGATAAGTCGTGACGCCTTGAGCGTCTGTATGCGCTTCGAGCTTTAGTGACTCGTCCTTTGAGGATGCGACAGCAGGTGTAAAATCACCCAGTGAAGAGCTCATATGGGGACTCCATTGTAGGATCGGTCCACTAGAAAGTTCCAGACAGGGTACTGTCAGGTGATTTCTTTCAGACTTAGGTAGTAAGTTGGTGAGAGGCGGACGGGTTGTTATCACATCGAAGGTGGAGATAAATACTCCAGGGTGGAAAAACAATAACTTAGTAGACAGGCAGTTGTCAAGTAAAGTTTGCATCAAGATGGAGCACTGTCTTGGACCTTGCGAGATTCCAGCAATCAGCCGAGGGCAAGACCGCCTGTGGCTGTCTCTTTATACTTTTGATTCATATCTAAACCGGTCTGCTTCATTACTTCGAGAGCTTTGTCGAGACTGACAAGATGATTGCCATCGGATGCAAGAGACAAGGCTGTCGCATTCAAGGCTTTGACAGCGCCCATTGCATTGCGTTCGATGCAAGGGACTTGCACAAGTCCCATTATCGGATCGCAAGTCATACCCAGGTGATGTTCAATTCCGATTTCGGCCGCCTGTTCGATTTGCTCAGGAGTGCCACCTAACATAGCTGTAGCGCCGCCTGCCGCCATTGCGCACGACGTGCCTACCTCGCCCTGGCATCCTACCTCAGCACCGCTGATAGAGGCGTGCGTCTTTACTAAAGCACCAATCATGGACGCAACAATCAGTCCGTTTTGTAATTCGGTCTCGCTAAGATTGTTTGCTTCTTGAAGTGTTCTCCAGACAGCTGGTATCAAGCCGGAAGAGCCATTTGTAGGGGCAGTGACGACTTTACCGCCGGCAGCGTTTTCCTCATTGACTGCCATTGCATAAACAGATGGTCGTAGGTCGCTGCCAGCCCAGGCAGGTGTTTTGCCTTCATTAAGCAGTTGGTGCAACGCTTTAGCTCTGCGTTTAACGTTCAATCCGCCGGGCAAAATTCCGTCTGTCGATAGTCCGCGCTCGATGCATTGATCGAATGTGCGCAAAATTTCCGATAGATTTTTCCTGAGCTCTTCCTCTGACATGCCTAGTGCTGCTTGATTTTCGATGATTAGCTGCCATGGCGGCAATTTGGTTTTGACACATTGTGCGACAAATTCATTGGCCGAATTGTAGGGATGTGGCAATTTTCGAAGAGTGCTTTCTTTCTGCGGCGGTCTACGCTGACCCTTCTCGTCAGCGGATTCTATGAAACCGCCACCAACAGACAAAATGATTTTTTCTTCTACAATTTCATCGCCCGAGAAAAGTTGAAAGCGAATCGTATTAGGATGCGGCAAACCTTCTTTGTCCATCAAAAAGCCCTGCCAGTCAATGTTTTTTGATGGAATGAATTTGATAGTCACGCCTTCGACATTGAGTACGCCAGATTTCTCCAGTTCTGGCATGGCAGCCCAAATTTCGTCTGGTCCGGCAGACTTAGGATGCAAACCGATTAGACCAGCACAAATTGCTCCATCAGTTGCGTGTCCACGCCCGGTTGCAGACAAACTTCCAAACAGTTGGGCTACAACAGAAAGGTTTTCGGTCTTCTTTCCTTTTAGTTTCTTGACATGAGGTGCAACGCAGTTAATTCTGAAATCAAGTGCGGCAATCATCGGACCGACAGTGTGCGAACTGCTAGGCCCAATGCCTATCTTAAACATGTCTAGGGGTCCAATATGATCGGCACGAGTCGGATTCATTGAGGCGTTTCTACAAAATAAAGAAGTATTCGATGAATATACAAAAACGGATTCTACTACTAATGACGCAGCTCAAACATAAAGGAAAAGCGGCATTGGAAGAGTTTCAGCTACTGACTGCTTAGTACTTTTGCGTACCAATTCTTAGTTTGTTCTTTCTGATCTGGATCGTGCGTGTGCCAATTTGGTATAAATCAGGCTTCCGCAACAGACCGGAGGAGATTGTCATGCTTACTTTGATGAAGCCCGAGATCGAGCTGTACGCTCGTGAAAAAACAGCGTCCCACGGAGATTTGCTGGAAAAGCTTACGACCGAAACGAAAGAAACGATGGAATGGCCTGAGATGCTCACCGGTCCATTAGAAGGACGTTTTCTAAAGTTGATGGTGACAATTTCAGGCGCGAAGAGAGTTCTGGAAGTCGGAATGTTTACTGGTTATTCAGCGCTATCGATGGCAGAAGGCTTGCCAGAAGACGGCGAATTAATCACTCTTGAGATCAACGATAAAGCAATCGAAGTAGCGAACCGTTATTTTGGGAACAGCCCACACGGCAAGAAAATCACAATAAAAAAGGGTGCAGGACTTGATTCAATCAAAGAATTGACCGGCACATTTGATCTCGTCTTCATTGACGCTGACAAAGTGAATTACTCAAACTACTACGAAGCAATTCTTCCAAAACTAAAAACTGGCGGAATCATCCTTGTAGACAACGTTTTATACAGTGGAGAAGTTCTCGATCCGCAGAGTGAAAATGCAAAAGCAATTCATGCATTCAACGAGAAAGTTTCAAACGACAATCGCGTAGACAAAGTTCTTTTGACTATCCGTGATGGCGTTTATTTCATCGTCAAAAAGTAAGAACGATTGAATCGTTGATGATAACTTGATTGGAGAGGACAAATTTAAATGAAGCGCAGCCGAGTAGTTGAAATTCTAGACGCAAAGACAATTGGACAAAAAATCAAATTGTGCGGTTGGGTAAGGACCAGGCGCGATTCAAAGGGCGGCTTTTCGTTCTTTGAAGTGAATGACGGTTCGTCTATGAAGAGTGTTCAAGTTCTTGCACCGGCAGAACTCCCCAACTACGAAGCGGAATTGCTTAAGGCGAGCATTGGAAGCAGCTTGGAAGTGATGGGCGAAGTTGTTGAATCGCCAGGAAAAGGACAAGCTACAGAAGTCCGTGCCGAATCAATAAAAATACTCGGTTATGCAGATCCCGCGACGTTTCCTCTCCAAAAGAAAGGAACATCAATGGAATTCCTTCGCACCATTGCCCACTTGCGTCCTCGCTCCAATACATTTGGCGCTGTAGCGCGGGTGCGCAACGAAATTTGCAGATCAATCCACGGATTTTTCCAATCGCGTGGTTTCATTTATGTGCATTCTCCAATCATTACAGCCAGTGATGCTGAAGGCGCTGGACAGATGTTCCGCGTCACCACTCTTGATTTGGAAAAACTTCCTTACAAGACAGAAAACGGTAAGCAAACAATTGATTTCGAGCAAGATTTTTTCGGTAAATCAACAAGTTTGACAGTGAGTGGACAACTCGAAGCTGAAGTATATGCCACCGCCCTCAGTGACGTTTATACCTTTGGTCCAACTTTCCGCGCTGAAAATTCCAACACTTCTCGCCACCTGTCGGAGTTCTGGATGGTAGAGCCCGAGATGGCTTTCTGCGATTTAACCGGCAACATGGACACTGCAGAAGCGTTTCTGAAAACTATTTTTTCTGATGTATTGAACAATTGTGCAGACGATATGCAATTTTTCAACGATCGAATCGATAAAACAGTTATCGAAACTTTGA
>JACMKL010000361.1 GCA_014380105.1 Candidatus Melainabacteria bacterium | reverse complement strand
GGCTACATTCTTCATCCACACCATGACAAGAAAAATGATTGCCAATGAATAGTATCAATACACATTTGGCAACCATGATTTCTAGGAGATACTCCCAAAATACTACGAAGGCTCCATGCAATGCCGCTATCTATAGTTAGAAGCATCCTTGTAAGCATCTTCTCTTTTGAGAACGTTGTCCAGCCCCATGAATCTCTTCCCGTAACCCGTTGAGCCCCTCACGTTTGGATAGACTATCGCAACTCCAAGCTCGTTCAGGAAGTAGTTATTGCGTCCCAAAAATTCCGGCCGAGACTGCGCAACTGGTCCACCATGGATATTGATGATGACTGGGCGCTTACCTGTGAATTTGGCAGGAGGGGTATAGACAAATCCGGAAAGTTGGCGATCGTCAAACGCTTTCCAGTGGAAAAGCCTTGCGTCGGAAAAGGTTGAGGTGTCAACATCACCGGTTTCACTTTCAGTCCACCTCTCAAGTTTTCCCGAGGATAAATTTACCGAATACACATCTGGTTGCGATCTGGCATTTTCAAAAGTAAAACCGAGATCTTGATTATTCTTGTGCCAATATATGCTACCAATAATTCCTTTTGGAAGCGCTGGCGCGGGTTGTTCCTTGTTGGATGCTGTATCAAAAAGATGAAGCGTTGAAAGCCCATCGTCGTTGGCTACGGCCGCAATTGTCTTGCCGTCCCAAGAGAGTGCAAACTGTTCGATATCCCAGGGAATGTTTGTACTAAGGTAAGTGTGCTTTCTGGTTTTGAGATCGATATAAGCAAGTCTTTGAAAATCCGAGTCTTTGTCGGTTGTTGTAAAAACTCCAAGTTTGTCTTTGCTGAACTTTCCGCCACTGTAAACGATTTTACCTTTGCCATCGTCTGTGGTGAGGAGGGTAAGTGCACCGGAGCTGCTATCCATCAAATACAAATTGCGTTGATCAAGGGAAACAAATTGGCTAAGCAAAACGGTGGCGTCGTCAGGAGACCAATCGAAAGTATCCCATTCACCGCCCTTGCATTTTGCAGCCAGATGATCACTGCTTGGCGTTCTCGGGTAAACGATATATGCGTCATCGTCTTCACCGTTGCGACGCGTGGAGAGATAACAATAGCGATCGCCTTTGTTTGACCACATGCCACCATTATTTCTGGATTTGCCATCGCTTAGCAAAGTTGATTTGTGATCTCTCAAGTCGAACACATATTTCTGGGAATTCTCGTTGCCATCGTTGTCTTTCTCAAAAGTGAATAGCTCGCCGCTTGTTGGCTCGAAAGCAGCCAGATTTGGAAGATCTTTGAAGAATGTGAGCTGAGTGCGGGCACCACCAGGAAACTTAACCAGATGAATCTGCGATATATCCGAAAAACGTGTTGTGATTAACATTTCTCTTTTTTCTGGATGCCAGCTTTGAAGATCGGCATAGCGGAAATTGTTGTATGGCTCAATTTCCTTAACTAGAGATTTTGAAGGAGCAGGTATTCCGTCCACTACAAAATTCTCAGGAAATGGCAAGATGGATTCTGAAGATTCCGAAAAAGAAGGAGTATTGATAATCGCTGAAGTAGCTAAAGTGAATATTAAAAGCAATGGGCGGCTTACTTTCATTGAATCAAAATACTCCATAATCAAAAAGCAACGATATTACCATGTGCAAAATCAGTAAGGCGGATGCTGATTTTCAGCAGCCGCCTTAATGTGCATTACTCTTCCGCTTTCTCCTAAATCGCTCAGTTATGTGATGGCAACTTTAGGTGCGCCTAAACCATCTGGAGATGGCGATCCTTATTTCCCTGCCGGCGCACCATTTCTCGCAAGTAAATTCAACCTATGTCTTGTACTCAAGAACGATAAAGTTCTAGAGGCGTATATAGATGCTGAGTTCTGAAATTTGGTCGTATTGCCTCAAGTAATCGGGAAGCAATCAGACAGAAGGGCTGGCTATGCCAAACTGGCTGGCGATCAATCGGTCGAATACCGCCAGAGGCAATAGCTGTTTAAGCAAAGCCGCGAGCTTGGCGTCGTCTCCGACCAGCACTCGCGCTGGCGCCTTTTGTGCCACCAGCGCTTGCACCGCAATTTCGCCAGCCTTGTCAGCGGCCAGAGCGCCCGCTGCCGTCTTACGAGACACCATTGTCAGTCCGTCGATTTCGGTGTTGTAAATCTGGCGAGCCGGATGGTCTGGTGTGAAGTCAGATGCGGCCTGGGCACCCTTGTTCCATATAGCTGTAGCAATTGCGCCCGGCTCCAAAACAGTTACACCTATGCCCTGGCGCTTCAACTCAAGCCGCAAACTATCCCCAAGCGCTGTTGTAGCAAACTTGCTGCAGGTGTAGGCTGACAGCATAGGCTGCGGCACGCGTCCACCGATAGAACTGACTAACATGATTCTTGGCACGCCAGACCCCTGAGCCGCTACCCCTTTACGAAGAAGTGGTAGAAAGACGCGGGTCATTTCGGTCATGCCGAAAAAATTGATTTCAAACTGACGGCGCCAATCGTTACGGGTCAAAAATTCTAAAGGCCCTGGCACGACCACTCCGGCATTATTCACAAGTGCCCAGAGACCATCGGCTCCAACGAGCTCCGAGGCTTGCACCAAGACTGCCTCGATCTGCTCGTCTTTGGTGACATCGAGCTCTACGGGTACAAGCTTTGCTGAATAGTTTTTTGATTTTTCAATGAGCTTTTGCCCGTCGCTCTGTTTTCTTATACCGGCGATCACATTTACTTTTTCTTTTAGCAAACCAAGAGTTATTGCTTCGCCAATCCCCGTCGATGTTCCTGTAACAATTGCCCAGCGCAAGGTAATTCCCCCAATAATGTACACTGTACATATACACCGTACGTTATAATCCTGTCAACAGTTTATTGAGGGCCATGTGTGACAAGAGGTGTGCGCAAAGGATTGACGCGGGATATCATCCTGAGCGCGGCATTCCAGATAGTCGAAAGCGAGGGCGGGGAAGCCCTCAGTATGCGGCGCCTCGGGGCCGAGCTCGGGGTGGCAGCGATGGCCATTTACAATCACTTCCCCGACCGCGAACACTTGCTTGACGCCATGGCCGAAAGTGCCCTTTCTCAAATTCCCCTTGGTGAACACAAAAACAACTGGAAAAAGCACGTGAAAAGCATCGTCAAATCGGTGGCCCAACTGTCTCTGGAAAAGCCTGCCGTTTTTGCTCTGTGCATGAGTCGACCAAATAAGCCAAAGGCAGCCATTGTACTAATGTCTAAAGCGCTGGAGGCGCTCAGGCTAGGTGGACTTTCCGAGAAGGAAGCGCTTTCGTGCTATCACTCTCTGCTCATTCTTCTACATGGTTTTCCCTTCTGGCAGGCTGGAGTGACCAAATATTGCTCAGGACCGACCCAGGGCAGTCCATATGATGATCTCTCCCCACAGGAAGTAAAAGATTGGCACCTTGTCCATAATGTTGATCCGGGCAAGCAATTTGATGCAAGCGTCGCGCTATTGCTGGACGGATTTGAGTCGAAAACAAGTTAGCAGACGGCTTGAGACATTGATCTCGACCGTGTTCTAAAAATATAGTTTTTGGGCGCTGCCGAAAATTGCCAAATAATTCGCCACGAATTGCCAAATAATTCGCCAATAAACCTGCCATTTAATTCGCCAAGTGACACTTCGGACTGCGAATTAGCGAAATCATCGCCATAAACAGAAAGATGTCTTCACCGCCAATGGTGGCAGCCGCCAATTTCGCATTTCCATTTTTCAATGCGAAACTGCCTTTATTTTTGACTTTTTTGCTGCCAAGAGATTTATTTGGGCATTTCAATTTCGCCTTTCTACCATTATGCGAAACAACACCTCACCTACTTGCGCCTGGCGATTAGGTTCGATTCACAAGAGTCAATTTGTTAAAGCAGCCAGCACCAATAGAATAAACGCTACAAATAAGATGACAACGCGAAATACGTGGAGCCTATCCCAGCGCTGACGGAGTTGTTGCCACTCTCCTGGAAGAGAGTCGAGATCCCATTTTACGATTTTGTTGTTAATCGGAACAAGGAGCAAGACCGTAAAAATTATAGAAACAACAAACAATGCTGAAGCGATTAGCGCAAGCGTGCCAGCGGGAGAATTGCCCCTAAGTATAAAAGCTAACGCCAAGCTTAGAATTAGTGTTAAAGCATACCAAGCAGGCATTGCTGCACCGAGGGCTGAGGCGAGAGACTGAGCAGCGCGGACATGCGTCTCATCGTTCAAACTGCTAATTTTTGGATGAAAAAATACCGCAACAGCAAATTCATTGCCAACCATCGTGCCACTAACTACAATGGCAGCAATTTTTATTATTTCCGAAACACTTACGAACACAAAGAACTCCTATCGGAAACCTTTTTGAAAGATTGGCCAATTATCAGTATTGCTTGAAAGTCAGACGGGCGAACATGGCGAAAAATAATTAGCAAAAACTTTCACGTCAATGTAAGAAAAAAAGAAAAAAAGCGCGCAATTCAGAAGTATGGTATCGGAATTAGCCATGTCATGGAATGTGTTTGATTCGATGATTACTCATCGACGACAGTTTGAATGCACCCTTACGGGGGACCTCCCCTTGATCTAGGCTTATCGAGCTTCAGCCAGCTGGAACAGCGAGTCGATAGTCTTCTTCGCTGAGTCAGAAGTCGTTGCAATTGTGGTTGGATCGTTGCCGTTTGCTCTGATGAAAGTGACATCGGTTATACCCACAAATCCTAATATGGCCCGCACGTACGGTTCCACG
Source organism: Candidatus Melainabacteria bacterium (assembly GCA_014380105.1). Classification (GTDB taxonomy): domain Bacteria; phylum Cyanobacteriota; class Vampirovibrionia; order Obscuribacterales; family Obscuribacteraceae; genus QKMZ01. The sequence continues at coordinate 10,170 of JACMKL010000361.1, read as the reverse complement.
AAATCCAGACTCTTCAGAGGTTGTTCCGAATAGTCGCCACCGCTGGCGGTGACAATGTAAGCCTTCTTATTGGCAAGCAAACCGTTTGGTTTGTCGCCTTCAAAGCTGAAAGTCGTGCCTGGGCGGACGATCAAATCAATGTAAGCTTTGAATACTGCGGGTACACCGAAATTATATAACGGCACTCCGAATACATATGTGTCCGCAATTCGTAACTCTTCGAATAATTGGTCAGGCTGCTCGAGCAGCAATTTCTTCGCCTCGTCGAGTTGATCTTTCGGCGTATAGAATGCGCCGATTAGTTCACCGTTGACGTAAGGCAGGTGGCTCTCGGTCAGGTCGCGATATACTATTTCACCTGCGGGATTAGCCTCTCTCCACTTAGTGGAGAAGTAATTCGTCAAAGGTCTGGTGGTTGATTGAGACCCTTTGCCGCTTGAGTCGATATGCAAAAGTTTGGTCATTGGTTAAATCCTTTCGTCTTAGTAAGCGCAGGAATGCGCGACGGTGTGCGACCGCGATCGCCGTTTAATCGCGGCTTTTCGGTAAAGTGATTTGTTGTTTTTGAAGTTCTCGTCTATCATGTTACTAGTACTAGACCGAATGATCTATGTGTCAAAGTTCAATTTTTATGTCTGATCGTTCACATTCGTGCAGAGAGTGGTATCTATGGATTGTTTGTCTGACGTGCTTAATCGAATTCGATTTAGAGGCACTATATACTGCGTGACGGAGTTCACTGCGCCTTGGGGTCTCAGAATGCCCGGCTATGAAGGGCACGTCGGCTTCCTTATGATGCTGCGCGGCGGATGCCTTGTGACGCTGCCAGAAACCAATCAGTCGTTCACACCTGCTAGCGGAGAGCTGATGTTGCTGCCGCGAGGTGCTATCTGTGTCATTCAGGACCAGGCAAGCAGCGCGGTTACTCCAATTGTCGAAGTCAACAACGGTCAACCACCCAACAGAGGTCAACTATTTCGATTCGGTGGTGGTGGCGCTCTCACTTCGTTGTTGATGGGATGCTTTGAGTTTGACATGCGCGTGAAGAATCCGCTCGTGGAGGGACTTCCTGATGTGATTTATTTGAAGGGAGAGCATCTGCAATCTGAGCCCTGGCTCGATACGACGCTCCGTTTTCTCGCGGCGGAAACAGAAAACGGTCGCCAGGGTACGAATCTTTTGGTCAGTCGCTTAACAGACATGGTTTTTGTTCAAGTCATTCGGGCATACATTTCTCAAATCAAAAACTGTTCTGAAGCCCCAAACTGGTTAAGAGCGCTTGGCGATCCGGAGATTGGAGCTGCACTGAATTTGATTCATGAACAACCAAGTGCACCATGGACGGTGGCGTCCCTCGCTAGCGCGGTGGGAATGTCGAGAACTTCGTTCGCAACAAAGTTTTCATCTCTGGTGACAAATAGTCCGATGGATTATTTAACGTCATGGCGCATGCAGGGCGCCGTCAGCCTGATGGAACAGGGCGAAGACAATTTGTCTCAGATCGCAAATGCCGTTGGATACACGTCTGAGGCTGCATTTGCAAAAGCTTTTAAACGCGAAGTCGGTCAAGCTCCTGGCGGATTTCGGAGGAGCCTGGATTCGAGCTCGCGAATGATGGTCAACGTTTAAAAATTGAGAACATTAATCGTCTCACTACAATGGTTTTTGCAGGTCTGTTTCGACTACTCAATACTATTACTTCTGGTTTCAACAACTGCGTGCGACGCACGATGATTGGCATGATCTGACAAATCATCCGGAAGTTCAACTGCCAAAAACTAAAGTTGCAGATCTAGATCAGGCAGGACAACCTGACTCAGAAGTGACTATCAATGTCAGAAAGCGCAAATGGTCCGCAGCAGATAGAGAAAGCGTTTTGCAGGAGACGGACGGTTTGGCAGGCCCAGATCTCGCGGCTGCGTTGAGGCGTGAAGGTCTATATGTGCCACAGCACTTTCACTATATGACATACTTCCCATTATCGGACATTCTGAATTTGGAGATTCGGTTGTTTGAGGTAGAGTTGAGCAAAGACCTGTGCGCTATTGAAAAATTTTAAGATACTAGTTCAATTTCAATGGCTATTTGGAATTTGATTCGTTTCCGACTACGGAATTCGTACTCCATTCCGGATAATACTGGTGCAATTGCCTGATCGCTTCAGCATTCCTTGCTGTCTCAGATGCCTTGTTCACGCCTGTCTCAAGTGCTAAGTGATACCATTCTGCCGCCTTCGGTTGGTCACCCATATGTGCATCGCGAAATCCCATGTAGTATGCAAGATCACCGATTTCACGCACATTCATGTGAACGTCCAATAGCTTATTAGCGTCCGTTGCACCGAGCATTGATTTTCCAATTAAGAACATTGGGTCAAGATCTATCTTCGAATAATGAGCAATCAAAAGTTTGTTGTCTTCTGGAGAGAGCTCTTTCTGCAGAGGCACTGTTGCTGCGCGTGCCATCCATACATATTCTGAGCCAACTCCTTCGGGCTGTCTCGGCAGCAGTTTCCAGAGTAGGTCAAACGCACCATTCTGGACTGCGTACATAGCGGTCGGAGTATAAAATTGAGGCGGTACCTTGTCTTGCACCCATTGCAGTGCCGCTTTCTCACCTTTGATTTCACGAAGATAGACGTACGCTTGCGTGGCAAGATTCAAGAAATTGAGTTCGTTACCGCTGAATGATGTTTTGAGCATCGAATCCAACAGGGAGAAAGCGACATCAACCTTTCCATGATTCGCAAATGATTTTGCCAACTCTCCAAAATTTGAACTTTCGACGAAGTTCTCTTTTGCAAGCGCCCTCACAGCGCTGGACATCTCGTTAGGTGATTCTTGTAGCGCAGCTCTAAATGCCGGATATAAGTCGTCGCGCCAGTTCTCTACCTTGATGCACCAGGGATATTCTCGCAACAACATGGCTGCTTTATCGTAGGCTTTGTTGTGCCACAAAATTCTCGTCTTCAGAGCAAGAGCTCTCGGGGAAATTCGGTTTGAGTCGTAATAAAGATCTGCAAACATAGATGCCGATTGCGGATCTTTCTTCGCCGCTAAGATCGAATTGATGTAGCTGACTGCGGCATCATGAGACGATTCAGGAACTATTTTTCCGCCCGGCACTTCGAGTGCTTTCTCCGGTTGCCCATTTTTCGCATATAGTGATACCAGGAGTTCTTTTGCTTTAAATATAGCTTTTTCCGGATAAGCTTCTTCAGCTTTTGTGCCTCTTGCACTTGCTGTTGCGAGCCAGGATTGCGTCACTGCTATCGCATCGATTTGCAGACCGAGCTTTGTGGCTATGTTTACGTAGTGCTGAAGAACCACGATATTGCTCGGGTTTTCGTCGACAAGCTGGCGCGCCTTAGCGACAATGTCGTCGCGAACTCCTGTTTCGCGAACGCCAATTAAATCAAACAGTGACGAAAGTGCATTTGCTCTTTGAGATGGCGCGTATGTTTTATTGACGGACATTTGTCGCAGGAATTCGCGATTCGAGAGTTGTTTTGCTACTTCTACTGTTTCTGGCACATCCGGACTAGCTTTCAAGGCACTCTCGCCGAGAGTGACACCCAGTAAGGGATGAAGAAGTTCATCGTGCGCGAAGTTTGATAGATAAAAACGACTGGATGGTCGAGAATCTACATTTGCAAAAAGAGTCTTGCCAGCCGAGAGAATTTTAAATTCGCCTGGCGCGAACCAGCGCGCTGTTTCATCAAGAGCAATAAAACGTGGAACGGCACCAAAGTCATTTTCTGCAGCGACGTGACCTAGAACTTCAGACACGTGGTAATTGCCATTTCTAGAATCGATTATGTTTTGAGCAAACTTTTCGAATTCGTATCCAAACTCTTTTTTGTTTTTCACATCGCCAAACTGCTTTTTGAAAGCTTCAGCTGCATCTTTTTTGACGTACGAACCATTCGGCAAATAAAGTTCATTCAGTCCTTCAGAATAGGCGAAACTGCGATAAAAAGAAGCAATCAGAGCGTTAGAAAACACTTTGTCTTTATCGCATACATCGAGAGCATTAACGTAGGTACCGAGTTTTTCAAATAGTGGGTCTTCAGCTTCCGCAGCCGATTCACCTTCGTCTTTCAATTTTGAGATTGAGCGAAGGTTGTCTGCCAAATAGATTTCTGCTTCGAAAAAGTCAGCTGGTAATAGTGACGAATCTTTTAGGGGCTGGAGACAGCCTGCAATCGGCAATGCAAGCGGTTTTAGATTGCCTATCGCCAATTCATTTGCCGGAATATCAATCTTCGCAACAGTCGTATTCGGCGGAAAGGCGCTCGCCAAAATCCTCTTCAGTTCGTCAATCTTTTCAGATTGAGCAAGTTTTTTTATATAGAGAAATTTTGTTTCGTTTGAATCTATGCCTTGAATAATCGCCGATCCAAGCGTTTCGGCCTGATACATCACATACATTCTCAAGGGATTTTCTTTTGACAAATCCCAGCACAGCCGCGAAGCTTCTGCGTGATAACCCATGGCTTCAGCAAGTCGAATGGAATTACTTAAGGCGTGTTCGGTGGCGTAGCGTTTTCCGAGCACCACAAAAGCCAGGGCTCTGCCACCGAGATCATCTGCCGCACCAGCCTTGTCGTTTGTTTGGAAGAATAATGAAGTGAGCGCTGTCGCTAAATGATCAACAGAACGCTGCGTTCCACCTTGTGCGCGCCATTTATCGTTGAGGAGGGCAAGCGCATTGATCAATGAATTTGGTGAGTAGTCCGAAATTAGTACTTTAACTTTTTCATTTAGTTCTTCTGTGTAAGCACTTTTCCCTTTTTCTGGAAGCCAGTACGCACCCTCTTTTCCTTCGAGCTTGTGAACAAATGTCAGAAGTGAATTGCAAATTTGATCGAAAGTAGGGTTGTCTTCAATTTCCGAAATCACGATTCTTTCTGCGCGAATTTGCCACTTGCCTTCGACAAAATCAGCTTCCACTTTTCCAATACGCTTGCCCTGCAGAATGTAAGCGAGGTCAGACAACGCAATCAAATAGCGACGATCAGGCTTGATCCGGTAGGTCTTCTCTATTTTTGCAATCGCTGTTGCCGCAGTGGTTTCGTCATCATCTTTGAATAACGACGTAAATCTGACTTGCTTGCCACCAGAGCATGAAGTTAGAAAAATCATCGATGCAGAAAGAAGGGCAGCAAACTTGCGCTGCGAGATTGAGTGTCCAAACATCTGCTTCACCACCGCCTGTTTATTCCAACAATCCAGCGAGTTTATGTTTCTGGCTAAAGTTGTCCACCAAAATTCCGCGCAATTCTTCTTGCACGACTGACAAAGGTTTTGAGGCATCGATTACTGCCCATTTTTCAGGGTCGCGCTTAGCCAGTTCGTTATAGCCTTTGCGTACTTTGTGGTGAAATTCGATCGCCTCACGTTCGAGTCGGTCATGCCCGCCTGGATGCAGTCTGCCCAAGCCGGCGCTGCTGTCGATATCGAATAAAATTGTGATTTCCGGCATCAATCCGCCGGTCGCCATCTGATTGAGCTTGTCGATCAGGTCGAAATCAATACCGCGGGCATAGCCCTGGTACGCGATAGTCGAGTGTATATACCGGTCGCAAAGTACCAGAGTGCCAGCGTCTAGTGCTGGACGGATCAGCTCATCAACGTGCTGGGCGCGGTCAGCTTGATAGAGCAAGAGCTCAGTCATTGGCATAACTGGGTTTTCTGGATTTAGGAGAATGCGCCTGATTTGTTTACCAAGGGAGGTGCCGCCCGGGTCTCTGGTCACTATGTGCTTGCAGCCGATCTGGTCGAGCTGGCGGGAGAGCAGCTTGAGCTGAGTCGTTTTCCCGGCGCCCTCGGGGCCTTCGAGCGTTATGAAAGAACCTTTGTATGTGGTTGCCATGGGTAAAAGCGGCGTTCTCAAACGCGGAACGTTAGACTGGAGACGTAGGAAGGATACATGAAGCCGCTAATTATTTGTTGGACTAAGAATGTTATGATCTTCCAACTTTCGGAAACCGCGCAGTCTGTGCACTTGACTCCCTTAGCCGGGTGACAAGGTGACATCTGATTTTTGCACGGAGGCGGTTTTGAGAAAAACACACCTACGGAAAAAGAGGTTTAGCGAGCGATGACTCAGACACTCACGGCACCCAAAGTGAAAGTAGATCGCAAGTGGCAATTGTGGATCGGCGGTAAGTTTCAAGATGGCGCTTCCGAGCGCATTTTGACAAATCCGGCTGATGGTAAAACGCTTTGTAAGGTCGCAGAAGCGAGTAAGAAGCAGGCTGAAGAAGCAATCAAGGCCGCGCGCAAAGCGTTCGACGAAGGTCCATGGCCGCAACTAACGGCGATGGAACGCGCTCAATTCTTGTTTAAGCTGGCTGACAAAATCGACGAAAATGCCGATGAATTGGCAGAACTCGAAACAATGAACGGCGGCAAGCCGTTGCGTGAAGCAAAATATGACATGGCTGACGCTGCTAATTGCTTCAGGTATTACGCCGGTCTGGTCACAAAACCTACCGGCCAAGCTATCGATGTTCCTGCACCATCAATTACGACTGTTGTCCGCGAACCAATCGGTGTCTGCGCACAAATCATTCCGTGGAATTATCCGCTTTTGATGGCAGCCTGGAAATTGGCTCCGGCTCTCGCTGCAGGCAACACTTGCATTCTTAAGCCTAGCGAATACACACCACTTACCGCCATCAGACTTGCAGAAATTCTGCATGAATTGGAATTGCCTGAAGGGGTGGTCAATATTCTCACCGGTGATGGTGCCATCGCTGGCAACACACTGGCTGAAAGCAAACTGGTCGACAAGATTGCCTTCACGGGCAGCGTCAAGACAGGTAAGGCTGTGGCAGCCGCTGCGCTCGGTAATCTCAAGAAAGTGACATTAGAACTTGGTGGCAAATCACCGATGGTAGTTTTCTCAGATTTTGATGTTGATACCGCGGTTGATTATGCGTTGTTTGCAATCTTCTGCAACGCCGGTCAAGTCTGCTCCGCTGGCTCACGCTTGCTGGTTGAAGAGACTGTCTACGACAGTTTCGTCAAGAAATTGGTTGAGCGCGCCAAGACCATTACTGTTGGTCCTGGACTGGAAGCCGACACTGAAATGGGACCACTGGTCAACGAAGTGCAACTCAAGCGTGTTCTCGAATACATTGAAATCGGTAAGAAAGAAGGCGCCAAGCTCGAAACCGGCGGCGATCAGCCAAAAGGCGATAAGTACGGCAAAGGCTTCTATATCAACCCGACCATCTTCACAGGCGTGAAGCAAGATATGCGCATTGTTCAAGAAGAAATTTTTGGACCAGTCGTTGTCGTGCAGAAATTTAAAACTGAAGACGAAGCAATTGAAATGGCTAATGGCACAGACTTCGGTCTAGCCGGCGCTGTTTTCAGCAACGACATCAACAGAGCCTACAAAGTAATCAAGAAGCTTAAGGCTGGTATCACCTGGGTCAATTCCTTCCACAACACTTATAACGAATGCCCATGGGGCGGTTATAAGCAAAGTGGATGGGGTCGCGAACTCGGAACATTCGGTCTCGAAACTTACACAGAAGTGAAGCAGATCAATGTCAACTTGGACCCAGCCCCAGTTGGTTGGTTCGAAAAGAAATAGACCTGACGAACTTTCTTATTTGAAAGCTATTCCGTTAACGGAACAAGGGAGCATCCTCAAAGGTGCTCCCTTGTTGTTGTCAGGTGGGAATCAGCCAAATTTTCCTTACTTTGGACCACTTCCGCCTAATTTCCAAAATGCAACTGTTGAAACCGACACGAGCAAGTTGTTGCTCGAAACTTTTTGGAATAGTAAGGAGTTTGATCAATATGTTTTCCGCAATGATGAACAAGGTGTCTCGAGAAAGGAACAGGATTTTTGCAGTCGCAATGTCTCTTGCGCTCGGTTTATCTTCAACCGTACAGGCGCCAGCGCTGAGCGCGGAACTAACATTGAAAAATCCAACACGCATCCAACCTAATCGTCGCGTGCAACCTAGAGTGACCTGGCAGCCTGATGTCTTACTCGTAATGCCAGACGCTGGTGCCGACAAAGACGATATCAAGGAAGCGCTTGAAGAAGTTCACGGAACTGTGATTGCCACCATTGGTGATGACAAGCTCAAAATGATGCTGGTTAGATGTGAGAAGGGCAAATTGGTAGAAACAGAAACCAAGCTCACGAAAGACAAGAAGCATTTCGCGGCGGTTGGAAGAAACTATCGCTTTGCGGCTCACTCTGTCCCTAACGATCCTAATTTTCCTGGCTCGTGGCACCTCACCGCGATGAATTGTCCAAAAGCGTGGGATAAGGGAACCGGTGGCGCGAAAATTGCGGTTCTCGATACAGGCTGCCAGGCATCTATTCCTGACCTTGCCGGTAAAGTCGAAAAAGGCTTCGATGCTAATACAGCCGCCGCCAAAATTCTTGGTGGAGTGTTGATGGCGACTGGCTCACTACCTGGCGCGACCGATATTGCCGGTGCAATTGCGGCAGCCGCATCATCCGGCGCCAAAACCGATACACACGGACACGGTACATGGGTGGCATCATCCGCGGTGGCAGCTATGAATAATGGGCAAGTCACAGCCGGCATCGCTCCTTCATCGACTGTTTATCCTATTCGTATCGCTAACGGAGCACCTGGTGAGTCGGCAATGGCTGACGATTTCTCAATTGCTTGTGCGATGTTTAAGGTTTTCACTTCGGGAGCCCGCATCGTCAACTTGAGCTATGGTGGACCCTACTATGGCTTCCACAATGCTGCTCTGCATGCTCCTCTCCATAAAATTTTCAAAGAGTTTTATTATGTGCGTCAAGGTCTGATTTTCCTCTCTGCCGGTAATGATTCAGTGATGGACGCCACGCCAAACATGCCTTATTTCAATATGATCTCCGCAATTGACTCAAGCGGCAGTCTGGCCGACTTCTCAAATTACGGACCAATCATTGATTTCACGGCACCAGGTAAAGGCATTCACGTCAGTGGCATCGATGGTGTTGATGCATCAGTCAACGGGACTTCGTTCTCTTGCCCTATTGTTGCCGGTGTTGCAGCCCTTATCTTGAGTAAAAACCCAGCACTGCCCAACGTTGCCGTTGAAGCAATTCTCAAGGCCAGTTGCAAAAATTCTACTCCTGGATGGAACCCTTATTACGGTTGGGGAATGCCTGACTGTAAGAAAGCAATTGATATGGCTCTTTAATCACTAGTCGTCAAATCGGAGCGTTAGATGAAAGGCATGGAAAGAGGTATGAGAAAATTATTGAAAGGTGCAGCAATGCCCGCGATTGCTTGTCTAATCCTTTCTCTAGCGCCCCAGTTTGCGACTGCAGATAACATGGTTGATGTCACCTACGACTGGGTCGTCCAGGTGCAAACACAAGAATTGAAAAGACAATTTGAATATCAGGGCTCGACCCTAAATCCAATTCAAAAGCTAGAAGTGCAGTGGTATCCGCCCAAGAAGGAAGATGAAAAAACACCTTACGAACACTTGTGGTATCACGACGGTAGAGCATACGGTATGGAAAAGCAACATAAGCTCGATTTACCGGAAGGTGAAGCAATTGCAATCGAAATTAAGCACAAAAATCAAGACGCAACTGCTTCAGAAAAAAAGGCTGCCGCCAATGCCATTGTAAGACTGGCTCTGGATGCTTATATCAATAAAAATCCGGTGCCTACTATCAAAGTGCCGATTGATTCTTTTGGTGCTGTTTCAAGTCATTTGCAGTCAATGGGATTTTTTGACCCGAGCAGCAATGGTAGTGACTTTGAAGAAGGCTATAAGTCGGTTATGACTTTGAATCTCTACTCGGTGCCGGAAGGCAAAAAGGCCGTACTGGTTCGGTAGGTACTGAAGCTGGGTATAGGTCATGGATGACTACTTCAAACGAACATTGAATGAAACTCAAAAAAACACGTGAGATCTTTCTTGTCTCAGCTCTATCTATTTTTACATTCTGGTTTATCTTGATTGCCTCAAGTGCAAGAATCGTCTCTCTCCGACAATGCGGCGGACTACTTGCCGGCACGCCTCTCGGCGACATAGAACTGCGAAACGTTTTAGCTGTTTTTTGGATTTCGCTATTTTTGATATACGCTTATCTAAATTTTTCGAAAAAACGCCGATAATCTTCACCGTGACATCTGATATTCGAGATGCTCTTTCATTTGTT
>JACMKL010000040.1 GCA_014380105.1 Candidatus Melainabacteria bacterium | reverse complement strand
GCAATTCACCAGAGTGGTGATGCTTTATGGCTTCGTTTTGATCGCTGCCATTGGTATGACCATCGCCTTGATGATGAATCCCGGCTGGGGAGTGGCATTCCTTGTCGCCTCCAGCTTCGGAGACTGACTGATTAGTCAGTTGTCCTATTTGACTGAGAGCCTGCAATCTCGCGGGCCCAACCCAATACCCAAACTTTGGAGATCCGAAATATGAAACCACGCAGCATTGTGATTGCGCTGATCGCGCTTGCAGTCGCAGTTGGTGGATACTTGTTCTATAAGGACAACGAATTCCGCCGCACGCACGGACAGGTGACCGAAGTGTCGCTCTTCAACTTTGACCAGGAGGTCAATGCCGAGAAGGACGCCAAGCCGGTTTTGATTTACTTCTATCGCCAGAAAGACGGCGCACCGGTCGATGTGGAACAGCTCAAGGTCGTCAAAGATTTCGCCTGGCGCACCGCTGGTGATGTCAAAGTTGTCGCCGTCAATTGTTCTCACCTTGAGAATATTCCCCTGGCGATCGCTCATGGCGCCCTGCGCTATCCGGCTTTCGTGATCATCTATGGCGACGACAAGAAGTCCGGCGCCGATGGTCAATTCACGAGCCTGGACGAACTCAATCGACTTCACGACCTGATCGAGGACGAAGCGGTCAAGAAAATCCCTTAAAACCAGATTTTCTGACTAGCTAAATGATTCGGAGAGGGGTCAGTTCGATACGCGAATCTGCGTAAAGAGCTGACCCCTCCTCGTTTTTCTTTTTTCAAGTGTTTTACTGTAATGTGTAATAGATAGGAGGATTTTTGATTGATGTGTTTCTTACCCATGCGTAGCTTTCTGCTTTGAGCTTTTTATATTTCGGCACCGACAAACTCGTCATTCTTATTCAAAAGTTTTTGAATTGTCGCTCGCTAAATGTTGCGTGACTTAAGTCTTTTTCCTGCCGTATTACATACTGAGTTAGTTCATATCCTGTCATGAGCAAAATCAATGACCTTAAACTATATGGTCTTGAGCTCTTTCCGTAATAGGATGACTTTATTCCTATCACTAGTTTTCTTATTTGAGAATCTCTTTTAAAACCTGTAAAACAACAGCCTACTTCTTCTTTCACGCGCGTCACCATCTCAGTTGAGATGAGTCTGGTTTTTATGTCACTCTAAACACTTTCGTATGGAAACAGATGCTTTTATCAGTAAGGAAAAATTATCGCTCTACACTGCCTTTGCAATTGCCGCAAGGAAGTCCGCTGACTTTATTCGTACTTCTATCACCAGCCCAGCCCCTTTTACCAAGCCGGACTTAAACGAAGTTTTGAAGGGCATTTATGCAGAAACAGTTTCGGTCGAGCTTAAGAAAAGTGTCCCGGAATTCGCCAAAGTGACGGACACCCTGTTTGCTGTGCTTGTGGAACAACTACTTGTTTGCGATTACCTCATGGAGAATTTTCACCGTGGTGAAAGTCGCAAAGTTCTTCAAACTTTCTTGCTCGCCGAAGCGAAAGAACGAGTTGAGAAAATTTTCGCCAAAATTCTGGACCTGGCGATGGATGCTGTAATGGGAATTCCGATTTGATGTCCAGGAAAATGAGTGCCAGTGCCGTTTCAGTTAAATGAAAAACAAAATCAATTTTCGAAAACATGAAGAACACGACAAAAAGTCCCCTTATTTTGAGAGCTCTCAGCATTCTTGATTCGGCTGAAAATCAGATTTCCGAATGCAAAACGCTCTTCTGTTTTGAGTTTGGAAAGTCAATTGCTTTCCGACGTCCCGATTTGAAATGCTGGCCAGAAGTAAACTCAATGTTGAACCACGCTCAGTCGCTCATTCTTTGCGGGAGACAGCTGATTGCTGAAATTCCGAAATTCAAAAATGATGCCGCGCGAGAAAATTACATTCAGCGATTGCTCACCGTGGCTAGACTCCTTTCCGCAAACGTGGGAGCGCAACTGGTTGCAGCCTATATTTCGTATTGGGAGACCAGTCCAGGTTTTCCTCGTTATGATGTGCTGGCGAAACAAGCACGCTCTTTCGCTGACAGCGCATTGAGAGAAAATTGGGACGTCAGCGCTCCTCTTGCTCTTTTGCTTCCGGAAGAAGCGCTTTCGCTATGTGCATCGAGCAGTATCGAAAATGTAGTTAGGTGTGGTAATGCGGCTTTCGCCACTGCCATGTGCTTGCACGCTCATATGGAATTGCTTCCAACTAAGGACCGCTTTGTGCACCAAGCTGCTGTTCCCTATCCGTTTTTGAACAAAAAGAAAATCGCACCTTTCGTGTATCCACGAGTGAAAGAAGTTTTCGTCAAGAATTTTGTGACCCAGGAAAGAATAATCGCGTTGCATCGTGAAGACGTAATTGACGATGCAAAAGAGCGGCGCTGCCTGCTTCTAGATACTCACGTCAATATTACTCCGGCCTATAGCTTTCTTGCTGGCGGTCGTACTAAACAATAATTTCATGGAAATTCTGAAACACCTCGGCTTCATGCAGGCGCTCTAGCCGGGGTTGTTGAACAGTTACCAGACGTTGATTTCACAAACAATAAAAAACAAAAACTATGAACGATCTAAGTATTTCAATTGCAGTAGTCGTACTTTTTGCAG
>JACMKL010000360.1 GCA_014380105.1 Candidatus Melainabacteria bacterium | reverse complement strand
TCTCTCTACAGAGAAGTAATGAGCAGAAAGCTCGTCAACGACATTGCTATAGCTGCTGCCGGCTACGGACTCTTTGGTGTTGCTAGCTATAATCTCTATAACCGCGCCCAAGACGTTGTTCGCAAAGAATTGGCTGCACCGCGCAAGATTGCAGCCATGATGGAAGCTCAAGCAGCTGCCGTCACCGACATAGATAGACAAATTCTCAAAGATCAGCTAGCTCACTTTGTTGCAGATTTCATCCGCGACAAAGACCCTTCGCAAATCAGCGAGCTGAAAGCCGAAGTTACGCGCATCATCACCGAACGTGCCGCCCAGAGCAAGAATTCACAAGCAGTCTGGCGCAGAAAGTCCGAACAGAATCTCTCAATCGGCGAAAGAATAGACCGCGAAGAACATGACAATCAAGCACAATATGGCAGCATACATGGACCAACTAAGGGACCAGGCGCACCATCAGTACTCGATGTCGCTCCTGCGGTATTCTATACCGCACCAGCCAGGATAATTTCCAAGCCAGGCGGCGGAAAAATTGACGAAGGCGATAAGAGAAAGCCAGCGACTACCAACTTTGATATCGGCAAAATCCGCGACTTGAGTAATCACTACAGCCAACAAGGTTTGCGCGCCACCTCATTCAATACCAAAGAGCAAGCTAATACCGCAGGAACACTCACTCCTGGCGCTACAAAATCCTGGCAAAATGTCGTCAGTTGGAATTCCGGCAAACGTTATTCCACAGGCGAACCTGGCGGCAGAAGCGCTTATGGTCAAATGAAAGACATTGAAGGCGTGCCTGAAAAAGATGGAGCATCTGGCGGTGGCGGACAGACCGTGACTGCCAATGATCCAAACGCTGTGCTGTCAGCACAAGTTGCACAATTTCAAGCAAATCAAGACGAACAAAATCAAGTACCAGCCGGTAACGCAAACGTTTAATTTCGCAAGCCAGTGAGCGCTGACAATGTTCAGGCGTATGCCTTCATTACCAGTACTGTGTTGTGTCCGCCGAAGCCGAGAGCTTCGCACATGGCGTATTTTACGTTTGCTTCTCTATAAACATTCGGAACGTAATCGAGATCGCATTTTGGATCTGGTGTGCCGTAGTTGATGGTCGGGTGAATCTTTTGATCAAACAAAGTCATCGCAGTCGCAGCTGCACCGATAGCACCGGCACCACCTAGCAAGTGTCCAACCATCGATTTGGTGCTAGAGATTGCTACTTTGTATGCGTGTTCCTTAAAGGCGTTCTTGATGGCGAGCGTTTCGCGCTCATCATTCAATGAAGTAGAAGTACCGTGAGCATTAATGTAATCGATTTGAGTCGGATCAATTTCAGCATCTCTCAAGGCTTCTGCAATTGCTCTGGAAGCACCGTCACCATTTTCGTCTGGAGCAACAATGTGGGTTGCGTCGCAAGAAGCGCCGCCCCCAATGACTTCAGCATAAATAGGAGCGTTGCGGCGAAGTGCATGTTCGAGTTCTTCAAGAATTACAATAATCGCTCCTTCGCCCATCACAAAACCGTCGCGGTCGATACTGAATGGTCGTGATGCTTTTTCCGGCTCATCATTGCGCTTAGACAAAGCCATCATGTTGCTGAACGATGCCACACTGAATGGATTGATGCAGGCTTCTGAGCCACCTGAAATCATTACATCAGCGCGGTTTGCTTTGATGTACATGTATGCGTCAAGCATTGAATCCAGTCCGCTAGCGCAGGCCGTTGAGTCACTTTTTGCTCTACCTTTGGCACCATATTCGATGGCAATTTGTCCAGCTGGAGCATTTGGCATCAAACGAATGATCGAACGCAAACCAATTTTCTTGGGACCACCTTCCATGAGTTTGATATGGTCGCCTGTAGTCGTAATCAAGCCGCCCACGCCTGTTCCGATGTAGGTACCGATGCGCTCGGCCTGATGCTCTCTAATATTCAGTTTGGCATCTTCCAACGCTTGCTTGGCAGCAGCCATTGCAAATAATGTGACGCGATCCATTTCTTTAAGCATGGAGCCGACTTTGCGCTTATCAGGAAAAAAATCTTGAATATTGAAGCCTTTTACTTCGGCTGCAATCTTAACTTCAAGTCCAATTTCATCGGGATCAAAATGTGTAATGCGAGCGACACCGCTATCACCCTTCAGCAGAGCTTTCCATACGTCTTCACGTCCAAGACCAATAGGAGTAACAGCTCCGATCCCAGTAACCACAACGCGTCGATTATTCATGTGCCGTCGATTTTCCTTACTTCTGACAAGTTTTCAATTTGAATGGCAGAGAGTCTTGCACGCTCTTGGCGAGATATCTCGGACGCCCATTCAGTAGAACACGTTCATTCTAACCTCTCTGATTAGCCACTGAAAGGATTCTCGGCACCTTCCTGATAATAAATTAGTTTGAATAGATCTCTGGAAACCGGATGGGGGTATCCTCTTGGGCATAAATTTCAATCATTGCAACCACCTCAAAACGTTTACAAGTGGCTTAACACGGATGATTTTGCAGCTATACAGCACACAAAAAAGAGCACTCTTTACAAGCGAGAGTGGAAGAGCTACTTGTACACGCGACAAATTGACAATTTCTGATAGCTAGTTCTAATCGAAATCAGAAAATTCTGTTTCGTCAAATTCTGAGCCACCCTGGACGATACCAGCAGATTGTCCATCAAAAAGTCCGAAATCTTTTTCCAAACATTCGAATGTCTCGTCGTCATCATCGAAGTTTCCAGGCGCAGGCGGCAACAAAATATTTTTCTCTTTGTTGGCATGAACGCCCATCAGCCGCGGCGTTGCAATCACCTTCAGCTGTTCCAATTTTTCGCCTTTCGAAGATGTTGACGAATTGATGGTGGCATTGTTTCCGGCTTGAAGTAGCTGGTCATCGCGCACATTTTTGCGGAATGCTACTTCCAATTCTTTGCCGATTTGTCGGTAATGCGGTTCATAGCGCTCGACATATGACCAAAAATGCTTATTGTGACTGGCTTCATTCACATGCGACAACTCATGTAATACCAGGTATCTTCTTCCTCTCTCAGGCACATTTTCGATCGCATGCCGCGAGAATGTGATGATTCGAGATTTGAGATTGATCTGAGCCAGCCTTGTATATTTCGCAGAGCCAATTCTGACTCCACCTATGGTGACATTCAGAGTGGCTTCGTTTATGCGTCGGACATAACCAACCATAAAATGCTGATACATCTCGTTGAGCGCGCGCTCAGCATCAACGGAATTGCTTCCTTTAGATTGTTCTAGATGTCTTTTATGACTCAAATTAAGGACTTCTGTAAACTAAAGAAGCAATCAAATAGACATTCAAACGGCGAAAACGCAATACTTACTGTAGCCCGACCTGTCTGTAAGAATAGGTCTTCGCGACCATCGTGACAAGACTCTGGGGAATTTCGAGAATTGTCTAATACTGCTGATTCCGCACTCAAAAACTTGACTCTGATTACTGGCGGTGCTCGCTCCGGTAAGTCATTGTTGGCTGAGCAACTCGCACTTGCCGGTCAGCGGCCGGTCGTCTATCTTGCCACGATGGAAGAACTCAAGGACGACGCCGAATCGGTCATACGTATTAATCTGCACCGCTCTCGCCGCCCCTCCAATTGGCACACAATTGAAGCACCAAACAATCTGTCAGAAGTAATCACTTCTCTGGAAAACAAGCAACAGACTTGCATCATTGATTGTCTCTCACTTTTAGTTTCAAATATTCTACTTAAGGCAGATGCCCTCGGAGAAGGACTTTTACCTGCTCGAGATAAGGTTGCATGCGAAGTCGAGAGTGTTCTGGAAGCAATTAATACAAAGCCTGAAATCACGTTTTTGACTGTCACTAATGAGGTCGGGTCAGGGATTGTGCCCGAAAATGCCCTCGCGCGCTCCTACCGAGATCTATTGGGTGAGAGCAATCAGACCTTTGCCAGGCAGGCGGCAACTGTATATTTCACTTGTGTTGGTCTAAATATAAAGTTGAAGTGATATTTCCTGAGCCCTTTGAAAGCGGGCAAGACTCAAAGAAAGCGCCCAACACGCCTTTTCAAGCGTTAATATCCGGGCCAATTCTTGGCAAGTCTGTGGTACTATGCCTGAAGAAGCCCACTTGGGCTTGCTTTCGTGACATGAGCGCTAGGCGCTGAGGCAACAGGAGAATCACTTTCGATGGCAAAGCTGCAGCTCAAATACTATCCCGAGCAAGTCTTAACGCAGAAAGCTCGGAAGGTCACAACAATAGATTCTTCAATTCGGAAGCTCGCCAACGATATGCTCGAAACCATGTACGAGAGCGACGGCGTTGGACTGGCAGCTCCACAAGTTGGCGTGTCAAAACGAATTATGGTGATTGACGTAGCCGGCGAAGATGAGCGCAGAGATCCGATTGTTTTTATCAATCCACAAATTATCAAACAAGACGGAAAGCTAGTCGGGCTGGAAGGTTGTTTGAGTTTTCCAGGTGTATTTTTTGAAGTGGAAAGAGCAAATCGGATCACCGTACGCTTTCAAAATCTGGCAGGAAAAGAAGTAAAAATGGATGCCGAAGGCGACTTGCTATGCCGCGCAATCCAGCATGAAATCGACCATTTGGACGGTGAATTGTTCATCGACAAAGCTGTTTCACCAATTGCTGCAGATTTAGAATTGGTCAAAGCCGGCTTCCTGGAAGGCGATGCAAAAGCGATAGAAGAAGAGCTGCACGGTTCGCAAACCATCAAAATTGGCACGCAGCAACCTGTTATTGGCTAACACAGGCGTTATCCAGTGTTCCTAAAACCGATACACATAGTCCAGGGAATGGTGGTGACACCATGGGACTTCGTGGGTGGTTGGCGTCATATTTTGAGGCGTTGGGGACGCGAACTCGGTCTCACGAAACCAGATCAATACCTCAGCCGTATATCGATTGCAGGAAAAACAGCAACCTGGGCAAAAGCCTCAGATGGACATGGATTGACCTGCAAATTCTGTCATCACGCCATCGCCCAGATTTCGTCTGTCGACGGTTGGGAATTTCAGACCTGTTCGGCCCAAAACATCGAAGATATCCTTAAGGATGTGCATACGACAGCTTGGTTGAGTAATCTGGAAGAAACGTTTAGTCAGGCGCGATTGACGGAGCCCGGCGATACACAAAAATTAGACGCGACGCCTGTTGAAACCCATCTGATTAAGAGTACGCTTGAGTCATGAGAGGCAAATCACCGGAAACTGACATCGTGAAAACAGTCGACGACCAGGAAGCAGAATTGGACCGCCTGGAAATAACTGTCATGTCGTTTGGCTACAAGCGCGGCGATGCACCAAACGCAAACGCCGTCTTTGACGTGCGCTTTCTAAAAAACCCGTATTGGGTCGAAGAGCTGCGCCCAATGACCGGACTGGACAAGCCTGTTCAAGAATACGTTCTACAACAAATTCCAGCGCGCGAATTTCTTTCATCAATGCACGATTTGATGGTCAAAATTGTCCCGCAATTTACCGAAGCAAAGGTGCGACATTTCACAATTGCTTTCGGATGCACTGGCGGTCAACACAGATCCACCACTATCGCGGAATGTCTGGCTGTCGATCTTGCTTCCAGCCTTCCTGACTTTCACGTGCGCATCGTGCACAGAGAACTCGACGAAATTGCCAGTGTCACCCCCAGTGGTGGCAGACATCGTGTCCGTGCTGAACATCATGGAGGCGGACAATGAAAGGCAGTGTGAATTCAAAAATCGCCCGTATGCTTTTGCCCGGTTTAAAACGCTGGATTGCAATCATTCTAGCCGGCATCATCGTCATGGTTGTAGGCATTTTCCTCTTCCTTGGATATCATCCCGTGCATGTCACGACCATGATGCTGAGCGAAAGTTTGGACTATGCAGCAAAACTTTTGCCACATAAAATCAGCGGTATCGCAGTGATCGTTGGCGGCGCACTGATCGTATTTATAGCCATTGCTAAAATGACTTTGTCAGTTGTCGGAGCGTATTTGCCTGACGATCGTGAATCGATTCCTGATGTTCTTTACCGCAAACGTCACCTCTCAAAAGGGACTCGCGTTGTAGTGATTGGTGGAGGCACTGGACTTTCCAATCTGCTCCGGGGCATCAAATCATTCACCAACAATATTACGGCGATAGTCACTGTTGGCGACGACGGCGGCAGCTCCGGCAGACTGAGACAAGAACTTGGTGTCCTTCCTCCGGGCGATATTCGCAACTGTATCACTGCACTCGCTGATGAAGAAAGATTAGTCACCGAGCTTTTCCAATACCGCTTTCAATCTGGAGCAGGACTGGAAGGACATTCATTCGGCAATTTATTCTTATCGGCACTTTGTGCCATCACCAATGGTGACATGCTCGAAGCTACACGCGTTGCCAGTCGTGTACTAAACAGCTGCGGACAAGTTCTACCATCGACTGTCACCAATTTTTCTCTCGTTGCAGAATTGACCGATGGTCGCATCATTGAGGGCGAATCTCAGATACCTCTTGCAGCGGGTCGCATCAAATCATTAACGCTCAAACCTGCATTGCCAAAGGCTGTACCTGAAGCGATTGAAGCAATTTACAACGCTGACTTGATTATTCTCGGACCTGGTAGTTTGTACACATCAATAATACCCAACCTGCTTGTTGATGGTATCGCACAAGCGATTCGTGATTCGTCAGCCGACAAAATTTATGTCTCCAACGTACTAACTCAAAACGGTGAAACTAACAATTACAGCGTCGCCGACCACGTGGAAGCTTTACTTGTACATTCAGGGACACCACTCAATTTAGGATATAGATTGATGGAAACAGTCTTGGTTAACGATCAATTGCCAACTCTTCAAAGTGAGGCGCAACCGGTAAAGTTTGACGCAGAAAGACTGCGCGATCTGGGAGTGGTGCCATTAAAGCGCTCACTATTGAATGCACATTCGATTGGACACCACGATTCAGAAAAACTAGCAAAAACAATTATGCTCTGGCACATGCGTCATGGACGTAAGACACCACTCAAACAAACTATCAGAGCTGCATCCTCCGCCAGTAAAAATGGCAAATTTTCAGCAGGTGCCAAGGCGACGGTGCCGAACGATTCGCTAGCCGAAATAAATGAGCAAAGCAAAATAAATGAGATGAGCGAACTAAAGGCAATGGACGCAGCAGAGACTATTGAAAAGCCGGCAGAAATAGTTTCCTAGGAAACTAATTTTAAAATCACAAAATCAATCACAGCGGAGTTAGAAAATTGAGCTCAGAATCATCCACAACCGGCAGCACAACTGAATTGACAGAGAAAGACAATCTCGGTCGAGCACTCGGGCGCATCGCCTCCGGCGTTTATATCGTCAGTTTCGTACGTGATGGTGTGAAAGATGGAATGCTCTCGACTTTCGTCATGCAAAGTTCATTCTCACCGCCCGTCGTAGTTGTTTCTGTCAACAAAAAACGCCCACTTTTAGATGTGCTGAAAGAAGGACATCCGCTCGCCATCAACGTTCTTTCGAAGAAGAATATGGATGCCTATAAGGCATTTGCAAAACCGTTTCAGGAAGGCCTGGACCGTTACGAAGGACTAGAATTACTCGCTAACGAACAAAATCTGCCTGTGCTTGCAAATTGCGTTTCATATATTGAATGCAAAGTTCTTTCGTATGCTGACGCAGGCGATCATCAATTGCTAATTGCTGAAGCAGTTAAAGGCGCTCAACTCAACGAAGAAGAGCCGATGATTCACTTGCGCAAAAACGGATTTAGCTACTAGCTAAATCAAGACGCCCGCGCGGCCACTTTGGCATCAGCTTCGGCAACAGAGAAATCGGCGAGCGACTCCATTGCGTCTTCATATCCTTGACTAATTAGTTTGCGCGAGCGAATGGGGTCGATGTCGAGCAAGTTCGAGTTGAAGGCGCGCTTAGGCTGGAAGACGCGTATATCGACATTTTTGCGTCCTTTAGATTCGATATTACCTTCAGCTATCAGGCGGTTATAGAGTTCTGCCGTCTGAATTTCTTTGCGCGCGGAGGCATCAAGAACGATGTCGAGACAGCGAATAACCACTTCCATCATGTTGGTCGGGCAAACATTGATTTTGTCTGGATGAAGCAAGACCATATAAATTTCGTCAGCGCCCATTTCAATTGCTGTTTCCATAGGAGTATTTCGGACCAGACCGCCGTCAACCCACAATCCGTGTCCATTAATGTGACGAGGCGGGAAAGCCATAGGAATGGCGGATGTCGCCATCAAAACATCAATCAATTCGTTGGTGGACATAATTTCATCCATCATAAAAAGTTTGGTCTCTAAGCTGCATAAGTCGGTTGTGCACCAGCCGATCTGCATGTTGCTAGCGCGCAGTCGCGGCAGATTCACCTCACGCCGGAGCAATTCTTCCAGCGGCGAATTATCCAGAAGCCCGAGCTTATGACCCATCAACAAACGACCCATTAGCTGAGGAGAGGGTAACTTAAATATGTCAGATGCACGAATCGTATGCCAAATTTCTTCCAGACGTTCGATACTTCCCTGCGCCAGGAGAGCGGCGTTTAGTCCACCAATCGAAGTGCCGAAGGCCATATCGAATCTCAACCCTTTCTCGTACAAAGCTTTGACTACACCGACTTGATAAGCGCCTCTCCCGCCGCCACCGGGTAATACCAGAGCGCGCTTCGGTCTTTTGCGCTCGGTGTCTTCAATGTAGCTTCCGTCTTCCATTCAAGGGCTCCCATAAGTGT
The DNA here is from genome assembly GCA_014380105.1 of Candidatus Melainabacteria bacterium. Classification (GTDB taxonomy): domain Bacteria; phylum Cyanobacteriota; class Vampirovibrionia; order Obscuribacterales; family Obscuribacteraceae; genus QKMZ01. The sequence continues at coordinate 926 of JACMKL010000360.1, read as the reverse complement.
CGTCAAATCTGTCACTTATACACAGGTTACAGCACGCCAAAACATCACCACCTATTATGTTCCCCCTCACGACCACATATAAAAGTAAGATACTTCTTTATCTGCCGCCGTACATCCAAATTTCAAGCAGGCGCCCAGGAAGAAAGTTCAACAAAAATCGCCCCCGAATATCTCGGAGGCGATAATTTTCAAATTGCGCTAGCGCAAAACGACTTTAGGCTTTAGCTGGTTGCTTTAGGGCTTCAGCTACGAATTTGGCAACTTCGGAAGGAGTTTTAGCAACCTTAATTCCGGCTTTCTCGAAAGCTTCGATTTTAGATTGTGCTGTTCCTTTGCCGCCGGAGATGATTGCTCCAGCGTGTCCCATGCGTTTTCCAGGAGGTGCAGTTTGTCCGGCAATGTATGCAACAACTGGCTTCTTCACGTTCTTCTGAATGTAGGCTGCTGCCTCTTCTTCAGCCGATCCGCCGATTTCGCCAATCAGTACGATTACTTCGGTAGCAGCGTCCTGATTGAACAGTGCCAACGCTTCTTCGTAGCCCATGCCTTTGATCGGGTCGCCACCGACGCCGACGCAAGTTGACTGTCCAAGACCGCCTTCGGTTAGGGCAAGCGCGATTTCATAGGTCAATGTTCCGGAGCGGCTAACCATTCCGACTGGTCCTGATTTGAAAATGGAACCAGGCAAGATGCCGATTAAGCATTCGCCGGGAGTGATCACGCCAGGGCAGTTTGGTCCAACCAGGCGAGCGCCTTTGGCTTTCACCTGGGCGACTAACTTTGCAGCATCTTGTGGCGGAATGCCTTCTGTAATCAGGACGATCAGACTTGCGCCTGCATCCAACGCTTCCGAACCGGCATCTAATGCCAGAAATGGAGGAACGAAAATTACTGAAGTGGTGGCACCGGTTGCTTCGAAAGCTTCT
>JACMKL010000359.1 GCA_014380105.1 Candidatus Melainabacteria bacterium | reverse complement strand
AGATATCGAATCAATCAAAAGACATTATTGTCGATGTTCAGGAATACGGTGACCGTCTCGACATTCTCACGTCCGACGCGGAGAAAGGTAAAGCAGAGATTATCAAACTAGCAAGGGAACTTGGCGATGACAATCCCGACCTCCAGCTCTCTTCGCCAAACCTTGAAAATGTCTTTGTGTCCAAACTCAAGGAAGACAATTTCGACGAAGAAAATTTACCGAAATTCAGTTTCACGAAGAAAAACCCGAAAGCAGGCGACGGTAAAGTAGCAATCGGGGCTGACAAAATCGGCATCACATTTGGTGATTTTAAGGCGGTTAAATCTGTAAGCCTCGAAATAAAGTATGGCGAAATTTACGGTCTGCTCGGAGCAAATGGCGCAGGAAAGACAACCACGATCAAAATGTTGTGTGGATTGCTTACTCCAACGCAAGGACAAATGATTCTGGCCGGTGAAAAGGCCAATTTGCGCAGCTCCGCATTACGCAAGCGGATCGGCTACATGAGCCAGAAGTTCTGCCTCTACGATGACTTGACTGTAAAAGAAAATCTCGAATACTACTGCGGTGTCTATGAAGTTCCGTGGGAAGAACGCGAAGAAAAGATCAACTGGGTTCTGTCAACTTGCGGTTTAAAGGGACAGGAAAAATTGATAACTGGCTCCCTTCCAGGCGGCTGGAAGCAACGATTATCCTTTGGCGCCTGTGTCATGCACCAGCCGGAAATATTGTTTCTTGACGAACCAACTTCTGGTGTTGACCCGCTGGCACGCAGACAACTCTGGAAACACATTCGCGAATTTGCCAGAAATGGCACTGCGGTCCTGGTCACTACGCACTTTCTGGAAGAAGCGGAACATTGCCAGAAGCTCGCCTTCATGGTGGCCGGAGAAATTGTCACGGAAGGAAGCCCCTCAAAAATCAAGAAAGACCAACCTGGCAAGCTGATTGAAATCAGAGCAGACAATACCCAAAAGGCAGCCAAAATTGTGCGAAAAACGCTGGATGCCTGGAAGGTCTCTGTTTTTGCAGACAGCTTGCACTTGAACCTCGAAAATCCAGACGAAGAACTTCCAAAAATTCTTGCTGCGCTAGAAAAAGGTGGGGCAAAAGTCAATTCGGATAAGGAAATCGAATTCTCTCTGGAAGACGCATTTATTGGTATCGTCCAACGGTCAAGCGGAAAAGCGGGCGATTCAAAACAGCAATCAAGCAGCTCCGAAAAATAATGAAAAAAGTGCTCGCCCAGTCAAAGAAAGAGTTGGCACAATTTGCCAGAGACAAGTTGACAGTTGCACTTGCCTTCGTGCTGCCACTATTAAGTTTGATGCTTTTTGGTTTTGGGATTCGCTTAGAAATTAAAGACATCCCTTTAGTTGTTCAAAATTTTGATCAGGGCATGGCTAGCGTGGATTTGGTCGACCGCATTTACAACAATGCTCAATTTACGCCGCATAAGTGGGAAGGATCTCACCCTATTGAATCAGCAATCGACAAAGGATATGCCAAAGCGGCGGTCATAATACCTCCCGATTTTTCACGAAACTTGCGCTCTGGAGAGACGGCTCATTTTCAAGTGTTCGTGGATGCAACTGACGTCAACAATGCACGAGTGATCAAAAACGGCATAATTGGCACCACGAACGGTTATGTTCAAGCAAATCGATTGAACGAGAAATTTCGAACTATCATAGACCCCGATATTCGGCTGTGGTTCAATCCTGGTCGAAAAGAAAGTCTGTACGTGGTGCCGGGCGCTCTTGGACTTTGTCTTTGGATTTATCCATCACTATTAGCGGCTTTAGCGATGGTGCGTGAAAAGGAATCAGGCACCATTCTGCAAGTCTATGCTTCTTCAATTACAGCCAAAGAATTCATCGGCGGCAAAGTGCTTGCCTACTTGCTAGTAGGAATCTCTGAATGCTTGGTACTGCTCTTTGCCTCAGTAATTTGTTTTGATATCGCTTTTATAGGCGACCCCACACCATTTATTATAGGTACTTTATTCTTCATCTTAAGCTCGGTCTGTTTTGGAACACTAATTGGGACCAGAACAACATCCCAGAGTTCAGCCGTACAAGCTGTGGCCACTGGTGGCTTTGCAACAGCTCTTTTGCTTTCTGGATACTTATACCCTGTACGAAATATAGTTTGGCCACTTTCTCTGATCACCGTTTTTGTTCCTAACAGATGGTTTGTGCAACTTGCTCGAGACACATTCGCCCGGGGCGCAAACTGGGCCTATGACTGGTATCTGCCTATTTTTCTTCTAATTGGGGCACTGTTCTTTTTCCTAATTGCAAGCAAAAATCTCAGCAAAATGCAGTTGGAGATATAGGGTGCCAAAATGAAATTGAATCCTTTTGTCCAACTTTTTCGTAAATTCGCAGATGATCGGCTGATTGCTTTGATCGTGAAAGAAACAATTCAAATTCTTCGCGATAAGCAACAATTGTTTCTCCTTATCTTCCCGCCGGTAATTCAAGTTTGTCTGTATGGTTGCGCGCTCAGTCCTGATGTACAGGATTTGAGACTCGGGATTGTAGACGAATGCAAGACCTACAAAAGTCGCGAGCTTTCATCTGCACTCGTGGAAAATCGAGTTTTCAAAGTCACAAAAGCGAAGGGGAATCGCTCTGATTTGATGACTGCGATCGAACAAGGAAAAGTTGATGCAGGTGTCATAATACCGCCAGATTTCGACCGCAAAATAAGCCAAAAACAGACCGCTCATGTTCAACTCATTATTGACGCAGTAGACGCAAATACTGCAGGAATTGCCCAGGGTTATTCGACGCAAATGATTACTTCATTCGGGAATTTACTCGGTGATCGTTCTTTAAAATTGCCCGTCAAAGCAGACGTTTCGTACATCTATAATCCAGGTCTAGTATCTTCCTGGTTCTTCATTCCTGGCGTGCTCGGGCTCGTCATAACGCTGGCTGGGACACTAGTTTCGTCGGTCACCCTGGTGAAGGAAAAGGATTCAGGTACTCTTGAGCAACTTCTTATGACACCGGCAGAGTCTTGGGAAATTTTGGTTGCAAAAATCGTACCCCTCTTAATTATGCTCAATGGCACGGTGCTCTTGTCTCTCGGCATCGGGCTGCTTTTCTTCAATATCCCATTTCGCGGCAACTTCATAACGTATATGTTCGTTTCGAATATATACATCTTCGTTGTCATCTCAATCGGCATAATTCTTGCCACCGTATCCAAAAATCAACGGCAAGCAATCCTCACATCTTTCTTTTTCAACCTTCCTCTAATTCAACTGTCAGGCAGCCTTTCACCAATTGAAAGTATGCCCTACTATTTGCGCTTTCTCACCTACTTCAATCCATTGCGATACTACATTCAGTGCATCAGGAATATTCTGCTCAAAGGTGTTGATCTCGATGTTATCTGGAAAGACATGCTTATCCTTTTTGTATTTGCAGTGGTCTTTCTATCTTTCAGTGCTTCACGCTTCAGGAAACAACTCGGATAAATTATATGATGCAAGCAAATTTGAAACGCTATTTTAAGTCGAAGATTGTGCTCTCTTTAGCACTGTCATCTTTATTCTCTCTATCTGTTGAGGCTCAGAATAATGAGCCTTCCGTTAATGAGCCGGTGGCAGACTTGCCTAGTTTGCGCGGACCGATTCAAACAAAAAATAATGCTCCGGCGCCGACGGCACCTGACGGCAGCAGTGCCAAAGATATGTTTGACCGTGACTTTCAGCTGCATATCGACACGATGAAGCAATTCAAGAAGTCAATTCCACCTGTAAGTTTTACAGGTGCAACTCCCACAAAGATAATGCCAACTCTGCGAAACCAAACGGAAGAGGAGAGCGGACCGAGCACTGTAAGCAATCAAACTCCAGATACTGAGATTGACATTAGCCGAACAAAGCTGAAGTCTCTCATCCAGATCAATGATTACCTTGACCCGTTTTCCTTAGATGCAAAATCTAAAAACTTAATTACGCTTCGAGAAGCTCTGAGAGCAGGAATTGAACGCAATCTTGATCTGGCAATTAGTCGCACAAGTACAAAACAACGGCAATTTTCGTACTATTCAGCGCTAGGTAATTTTTTGCCTGACCCCTCTCTCGGTTTCAGCGAATATTTTTCGAAAGGTAAAATCGGATTACCGACAAATGGTTTTAGCCTTGGCGGCTCATCGGCGGAGAGTGCACTATCGTCAAGTTCTAGCTTACTGGGCAGCAGTACTTTTGCAAGAAGTGATGGCGAAGTAATTCGCATCAACCGCCCGTTCATAATCATGCATGCCGGTGCTGAGTTTT
>JACMKL010000358.1 GCA_014380105.1 Candidatus Melainabacteria bacterium | reverse complement strand
GAGGGCTGCCACCACTTCTGGATTGGCTGCGCCGAGTGCTGATTCCATCTGTGGTAGCGCTTCTTCATAGAGATAACGGGCGCGCTTATAGTGCTCTTGTTGATAGTGAACATAACCAAGCAAACGTGTTGCCGAAAAGATGCGCGGGTCTGTGAGTTCGCAATTAGCTCTCAATAAATTCCGACCGATTTCGTACAGTTCTTCGGCACGATGGAATTCACCTGTCAATCGATAGCAATCGGCCAGACGACAGAGAGTGGTGGCACGCAACAATTGAAGCACTGAGCTTTTTTCGGTTGGCGAATAACCGGATAAGACTTGTTCGTAGAATTTCGCTGCTTGCCCATATCGCCCTGCCGAATAATTTGTTTCGGCGAGAAATTGGACGGCGTGCTTCCTGGCAAGATCGTCTACTGGTGCGAGTTGGAAGACCTCCTCATAATTTTTGATAGCACCAAGTAAGTCGCCGCTTTTCCTCATTGTCGTTGCATAATTAAGTTGTGCTTGTAATGTCTCGGCACCATTGGCGCCATCAATTTTTCTGAGCGATTTAAAGGCTTGTTCTCGATATTCGAGCGCTTCCGGATAGTGTCCATTTGATTCAAACAAGCGAGCGAGCAAATCTAATTGTTCTAAATACAAACCGGACTCCAGACCGCTTGATGCCGCAAACGACTTGAGTACCCGCTTTGCCGCCGATGCGGCACTTGTAAAATGGTCTGATTCAATTGCGCTCGGCTGTTTTATTGACCAGGCGAGAGCAGCGCTTGGAGGCGGCTCGCTGACGTCTTTTAAATAAATGTTTGCATATAAGGCAAAACTGCAGGCAGTAATAGCGACAGCCGCCGCAGTGACTACCAGTAGCTTTTTCTCACGACCTACAAATGGAGCCACTTTTAAACGCAGGAGTTGAATTTTGAATTTTGCTCTCGTAAACCATCCAGCTTCAATTTTGTTGAGAAAATCGTCAAGGTCTCTCTTTAAGTCGGCCATCGTTTGATAACGCATGGAAGGATCTTTATGCAAAGACTTAAAAACAATTGCTTCCAATTCTTCAGGAATTTTTCGATCTGGACACGTCGAAGAAAATGATTTAGGAATTTCACTGAGTTGTTTGTAGAGTGTCTCCATCAGGTTCGCACCGGCGACGGGCGGTTTGCCTCCTAACACTTCGTACATCAAGCAGCCAGCTGAATATATGTCGGAGCGACAATCCAATTTTTCTCCTTTACACTGCTCCGGGCTCATGTAAAAGGGACTGCCGAAAACTTCGCCGGTTTTTGTAAGATGAAGTGATTCACCGCCATCTTGTGGTATCAATTTGGCTATACCAAAATCAACTATTTTGACAAGGTCGTGATGAGGACCTTGATGTAGAAGCAGGACATTGCTTGGTTTTAAATCGCGGTGCAAAATATTGTTGTCGTGAGCGTGATGGAGCGCGTCTGCAATTTGAGAAAAAATCACTACTGACCTTTCAATTGCCAGAACCTGGAGCATTTTGATTGCGTCATTGAGAGGTGTTCCATCAAGATAGTCCATCACGATGTAGGGCTCTTGATTTTCGGTTGCACCAAAATCATGAATGGCGACGATATTAGGATGAGAGAGGCTGCTGGCTGCTTTTTCCTCTTGTTGAAAACGCATAAATAAAATTGGGTCGCTCACCAAATGCGGTAGCAAGAGTTTTATCGCGACAAATTTTCCAAGCTTTTTATCTGTAGCTTTATAAACAACGCTCATGCCACCCTGACCAATCATTGAGAGCAGTTCGTAGCGTTTGTCGATTATAGTGCCGACATATTTATCAATGCGATGATTGACGAGCGTTTGTTCGCTCGTTGTATGGTGTGTCGATGCATTTGCATTATCTAACTTAGATGGTTCGGTTACATCGCTTTGTTCAGTCATTCTGGCCCGCGGTGAGAGGGAATGGCGGCGAGCTACCTTCCTTTTCATACCTCAATTTACTAATGTCGAAACTACTCAGTTGTGGGTAAGAATAAAGGGGTGCGAGTATCTCCTGTTGTGAAAATCATTCGTCTCAAAATATTGGCAGTGTATGTGATTGCAGCTTTTGGCGTTTGTTTTGCCTCTGGATTGAGCGCAAGGGCCGACACTCTTGAATCGGGCTGGTTGATCGAGCAGAATGGTCAAGAGCGTGGTCGCACAATTATTCGCGTCACTGCTAAGCAAATGATAGTCACCAACAAGCTAATTTCTTTTGTAGTGCAGTCACCAAAATTTGATGCGCTTCTATTCAGTGATGGCGCAAAGAAATTTGTGCTTTTGCCTCATTCTGAGTGGACTAAGCGTTATCCACCAGGAGCTGAGAAGAAAATCGCAGGACCGGAAGATGGACCTAAAATCGCCGGGTTCCGGACACAGAAATATTCATGGCCAACAAAAAATCGTCACAAGACTGTTGAATTGTGGACGACCAAAGAATTATCGCTTGCAAAGCCGTTCTTGGACTTCGTTTCGCATACCACTGGCATACCTCTCGGTATGGGGCTGCCGCTCAAAATGGTTGCTAATTACGATGACCGGAATGATCGCATAGACCTGGATACACGAGTGATCAAGCAAGAAAAATTTGCCTCTAGTGTGTTTAGATTGCCGAAAGGCTACACCAAAGTCAGAAGTGAAGTTGAGCTTTTGCTCGGTGGTGAAGGCGATAGCGGGCTCGACGCCTTCGCAAAATAGCTATTACATTACTTATATGGTTGGCTTGTCGCCGGGCGTGGTATTGAATTGGCATCCCCTTGTCCCGCCAGAGGCCACTATAATTGGCGTCCATATTGGTAGTTGAAGATGACGAAGACCTCTCGTCGACTATGGTCGAGTGGCTCGCCTTTAACAATCACGAAGTTGAAGCTGCTTTGGATGGGCTAGCAGGTTTGGACATGATGCGCAGTAAGGAATTCGATGTCATCATTCTTGATTGGCAACTACCAAGCATGCTGGGCATTGATGTGTGCAGAGCCTACCGAAAAAGTGGCGGTAAATCGGCGGTATTGATGCTGACCGGGCGGAGAGATGCGTCCGAGCGAGAAGCTTGTATGGATGCCGGTGCAACAGAGTTTTTGCCTAAACCGTTTCGCCTGGATCAACTCACCAGTCAAATCGAGAAAGTGTTATCCAGCATTGGTGCGAAATGACTCTAATTTTGAGCGCGGAAATTCGAAATGGAGAATAGTTGGCTTCCGCGGATGACGCAGAAGAAAGCCGAATTTATTGTCAAAACGCGCGAGCGTTTGAAAGAGATGTCTTCCCTTCTTGAGACGCTCACTCATCGTCCGGCTGATGCCGAAATCATTAAACAACTAGCCTCTCATTATCACCAGCTAGCCGGTGGTGGTGGCATTTTCGAGCTTGATGAATTGTGCATGTACGCACAATTTGGAGAAACAATTGTGTTTTCGTTGGTCAGGCAAGGGGGCTCTGCTGCGCCTGATTCAATCGAGAAATTGAAAGAAGCTGTGATGAGTATGAATGGTGCGCTTCAAGTTGCTGACCGCGAGATGCAGGGTACTCAAACTGAGACTGGTCCTTTGCCTGCTGTTCCTGCGCTGATAACGGCTGTGGTCGGTCCACTCGCCAAGAGATTGCGCATTTTTGTTGTTTCGTCAGACGACGCGCATTCAGGCGCTCTGGAAAATCTGTTGGTTGAAAGCGATCTCGAATTTCGCGTTTTTCATTCCTCAAAAGAAGCTTTGGAAGCGCTTAAACTCTCGCTTCCGGATGGTGTCCTGGTCGACATTCCACTGAGCGATGGTGATGGGTACGAGTTGGTAACAAAGTTGCGTCAGATGCCCGGCGGCAATAAACCACCAATAGTGATGCTCTCTCGTGAGCAGGGATTTTTAGATAAAGTGGGCGCCATTCGAGCAGGAGTTGACGCCTTCTTTGAGCATCCACTCGATTTTCCTGCTGTAGTTGAAAAATTGCGATATCTACTCGACCGTGACAAGCCGGAGCGCTTTCGAATTTTGTCTGTTGAAGATGATCCGGACCAGGCTGAATTTATTCGCTCCACTCTAGAATATGCTGGCTACAACGTACTGACTTTGAATGATCCAAAAGCTTTTGAGGAAGCTCTTCTGGCTTTCTGCCCTGATTTACTTCTGCTTGATGTGATGATGGGAGATATTACAGGTTTTGAGATTGCAAAGTATGTCCGCCAAATGGAGCGCTTTGCCGCCCTGCCCATTTTGTTTCTCACTACTCAAAATCAGCTTGAAGCGCATATCGAGAGCGCCCGCTCCGGCGGTGACGACCACCTCATCAAGCCGATTGCGCCACCATTGTTAGTTGCAACTGTGGCTGGTCGCCTGGAGCGTTATCGTGTCTTTCAAAAGATGCTCAAACGCGAAGGTCTCACTCAGTGTCTGACACATAGCGCTTTTATCGAACGTGCCGGTGCATTAGTAGAACCTTTTCAGCGTCGCTTTTCTCTGGTCTTGATGTTGATAGACGTCGATGGTTTGCGGCATGTTAACGAGCGCTATGGGTTTCCAGCGGGAGATAAGGTCATTCTTACCGTCTCTAATCTTTTGAAGAAAACCTTCAGGCATTCAGAATTGATTGGGCGCATCGGCGGCGATTCTTTCGGAGTGATGGTCGAAAATCTCTCGATTCCCGAAGTTGCAGAATTGGGTCAGGCTTTCTTGAGAGAGCTATCTGCTGTCGAGCACGTCGGCGGCGGCTCGCCATTCTATGTAACCGCGTCCAGCGGGGTAGCAGCGCTTGGCGACGGCATGGATTTAAAGGTATTGATTACCGACGCCGAGCAGGCTTTGCAAAGTGCTAAAGCGCAGGGACGAAACCGCCTGGTACGGGCGGCAGGCAAGGCTCTTCGCTAAATGTCCAAGCAGTCTTATTCATATTAATCAACCCCAGCTCTCTGTTTGGGTATTTACGGGTATACTTTTGCTTTGCAACTTGTCATGCCAGACAACTTGGTTTTAGCTGAGAGTTTAAATGTTCTAGTTTGAATATTTCAACAGCACTATCAGTGGTGGCATGAATTGATTGGAGGACATTCGCTCGTGACGACGACATTAATGGAAAATCTGAAGGCTTCCACCCGTTCGGATCACGACTCTGCAGAAGGTCATGATTTCCAACGCTTGCTGTTCTCCGGGCAGTTGCCTGTTGAAGTGTTTTGCAATTATCTCGGTCAGCTTTTTGTTTTGCACAAAGCCCTTGAAGACCAAATCAAAGCCAATCTTTCTGATCCACGCATTCAGAAAGTGCTTGGTGATTGGCAGTATCAGGAAGATTTTTTAAACTCTGATTTGAACGCATTCGGCAAAGACGCCGCCTCATATAAGGCTCTTCCTGCAACTCAGAAAATAGTTAACGACATTAATGAGACAGGTAAAAAGCATCCGATTGCTTTACTTGGATATCACTATGTACTTCTCGGCAGCAAGCACGGCGCTCGCATGATTTGCCCTAACTTGAAAAAAGCTTATGCGCTCGACGGGCATGACGGTACGCTTTACTTCGATCCTTACGAAGGCAAATTCGGAGAACTCTGGTCGCAGTTTAAAGATTCAATGAATGAAAATGAATTGAACGAAGCTGAGACAGAAGAAATTTTGGATGCTGCTAAAAAAATGTTCCGTTCAATGGGTCAAATTGGCGAAGAACTTTATTCGAAAGCCTCTTAGGTTTTCTTTTGGAGCTAAGCCACATGTATCGCTAAATTCGAGACAGGGCCAAGTAGGCGCTGAGGCAATTTAGTAAGTTTTTCGTGTGGCGGTAGCAATTCAATAAGTTCCTTCTCGGTCAGGAGATT
>JACMKL010000357.1 GCA_014380105.1 Candidatus Melainabacteria bacterium | reverse complement strand
TTTTGCGACCCTGCATTTTATGGCAATGAGACCAGGTGCTGATGAAGTCTAAAGTTGTTGGTAAAAATCTGCTTGTAATTCTTTTGGGATTTTGCTTCGTTGTGCTCACAACCGGCTGTGATCCTATGGGGCATGTGAGCGGCAATGTGCCAAAGGAATCGCATTTTAATTTCTTTCTCACTCGCGACTTAAACGCTTATTTCAACGCACACTTACGGAGACCGGTAGTCGTCGAATTCGATATGCTGCGTCGCCATGCCACTCAAAGCGGCACTTCGCTGCCCAAGTATTACATCTGGGTGCGAATTTCCGAAAAAGGTAAAGTTTTAGAACAGGGTGCGGCTCGTATTGTAGCGGTCGAAAAAACTCACTTTGAAATTCTTCAATATATTACTCAAGCTGAAATACAGAGAAATCCAGAAATAGTCAAAAGTCTATTCCCCGAATCTCTTTGTCCAGACATTTTGATGAAGGCAAAAGCGAATTAAAGTTGTTGCCCTAAAAGCTGATGCTATACGTTGAAGTCGCCGTACGATGTTTACGGTGATTCCGCGTCTTACTGCGCGCCGCCGCCAGTGCTACCTTGCTTCATGATCGCCACCAGTTTTTGCTTCTGTTCGGTGTTTAGCACTTTGCGAATTGAGAGCAAAAGTTTGACGCGTTCGTTTGCCATTTCAGCAGTGACTTGATTGATTTGAGTTTGTTTGTCAACAACGCTCTTCTCGTCAGGGTCAAGTTCTAAAGACAGTTGATGCATCTCTTGAATCAATTGCATCATCATCTTCGCTTTGACTCTGGCTTGATCTTCGAAGTCTTTGGCAAGTTGACGAATGCGAGATTCTTGTTCGGACGAAACACCTGCTTGACGATAAATCGTCATCGGATCGTTTCCGCCGGCTGTGGTCGGTCCGCCTTGAGCTTGCACTGCAGACGGTGCCACTAAAATAACAGTGAAAAGTGTGGCGAGTGTTTTTCCGAAGTCGCGCAATGACATAAAGCATCCTCACAGGTCTAACTAAGACCATGTAATGATAGCAACTTACGAAATTCCGCGCGCTGTTAATCTGTACCACAGACGGGCTCAGGCTTTTGGCTTATGCCGGGCGTAGACTTAGTCGATGCCCATATGAACAAACGGCGCCCAGGCGTGAATTGAATGTCCGTTTTTCAACGCTTCAATTTGAGCCTGGCGTAATGCTTCGTATATTGGAATTTTGCCACCTTGCCATGCCGCATGAAAATCTTTCATCAAAGTGGCAGTCGATCTGTCAGCGACTTCCCACAAACTAAGCACAAGATTTGGCATTCCTGCATACATTAATGCACGTGCTAAACCGAGAATTTCGCCACCAGCAGTGACTTTGTTTACACCTGTTTGACAGGCCGAAAGCACGAGTAATTTGCCACAACGGGTGTGCAAGACATTACTCTGAAGAATGGCTGCTGCTGTGAGGATGCTGCCGTCAGCAAGTACGAGTCCTGATGCTAATGGTTCGTCAGGATTAAAAACCGCGTGGCCCGCAAAATGTACAACTGGATATTTAGAAAACAATTCTGGTAGTGAATCCTTAACTTCGGCATTGGTCAAAAGTTTGGAGCCGGCTGCGGTCAGTTTGCCCAAATCGAAAATGGTTTGAGCTTCTTCCATCGTATAAGTGAGATCGTCTAAACCAGCTGCAGAACGCAGTCGAGAGCTAAAGACCACGCCTTCTTTGCGTGTTATCGAATAATCACTGATGGCAGAAACGAGATAGTCAGATGGATCAGCCGGATTTTCAACGGTTGATTCAGCAGGGCGAGATTTGGCAAGCACTGGTATCAAACTAGTTGTCGGCAAATAACTGACTGCATATTTTTCGCAGACGAAATTGGCACCATTATGTAATGCGCTAAAAGGCAAATGGTGGAGACTGCCGTGAGGCACCAGTAATAGATGTGTAATTCCTTCCGGCAAGGCGCTCATGACGTCTCCGAAGAGACCGTTGTAGAGGCGCTTGCAGAGGCTGACCGGAACTTCCCATCCTTCTGTAGCAGACATTTCTAAGAAATTAGCGAGGTCTTCTTCGAGGATGGTGAGTTTGTCTGCGTCGTTGACGAGATGCAATCCAGGCTGTTCGGCACCATGCCAAACACTTGCCGCCAGTAAATATTGATCCGTCCAGTAAAATTCAACGATTGCCGTGTCGCGACTCAAGAGATAGCTGTCGCTGCCGTCTGCGCCACCGCCAGCGGTGCGCAGCTCGCTCCATAATGAGCTGATTTCCTGGAATGTGAGCGTCGATGCACAGACGAGGCTCGCGTAGTTAGGGTGCCGTCTGCGCAGCTGGTTTACCACGTCACGCCACTCGGCATAAATGCGTTGCGAGTCTTCGACGGCAATGGCTGCACCCCGAGTGCCGCTCTCTCCGCCCCCCGACGATGATCCTTGCCAGAATAGTCTCTCGAAATAAGCAATTTGATTACGCAATTCAGACTCATGATGAATCAGTTTTTGAAGCGATTCGTCCTCACTTCCTTCGAGCTGCGTTACGTCAATCGGAGAGTTCGAAAGTAAGTCCAATAGTGCTCGCGACTTGGCGCGACCAACATATTCAAGCGCTTCTACGCGTTTGCCCATCGCGAGGCAAACTTTGACCATGTCGCGATACATGTCTTGTCCGCGATTTTGAAAACTGGTCTTTAAGTCATCAGCTTTAATGGCAGAGCGCTGTTCGTCAAACAATTCAATTGCCGATGAGAAAAAATCGAAAGCCGGTTGCAGCTGCCCCATCTGTTGATAAGTTTTGCCGAGGTTGGACAAATAAATACGCTGACCTTGTCGGTCTTCAATTTTTTTACTGATGCCCAGCGCTTCTTGATAGCGCTCGAGCGCTTCATTTAAATTGCCCTGCGCATAGAAGCAATCACCAAGACTGTCCATATGAGCCGCTTGCGACTGCAAGTCTTCTTGCCCTTTCGCCACTTCGATAGCACGGCGACAACATTCCACTGCCTTCGCCAGATCTCCGCGTTTCAACCAGGCATTGCCAATATTACCGAGCCAAATTCCAACGCGCCTCTGGTCATCGGCTGTTTCTGACAGTGACAGCGCTTCTTCATAACATTGCGCCGCCTCTTCATACTGTTTCGCCTCAAATAATGAATTACCCTGGCTGCCCCGGCAAATCGCTTGTGTCTTGCGATCTTCGGTCAAGCCCGCTTCATTAAATGCGCGTGTGAAATAGCCGTTTGCTTCTTCAAACTGTCCGAGTTCTGTGTAGGCTAATCCCAAACTGCCTAACCATGCCGCTTTGTTGGGAGTTTCGTCGCGTGCTTCGATCGCATGGCGAAACCATTCGATCGATTGTTCCGCCCAACCTTTTTCAAGATAAAGTCGTCCCAAATTGCCGAATGCAATTTCCATTCCGGTGGCATCATCGCAACTATAGGCTGCGTCCAGTGCGCGCAAGAAGCAGGCGATTGCCTCATCTGCGAGTCCGTCATCACGAAATTGCTCTGCCATCAAAAGTGAGGCGTGCGCTTCGATTTTTGAAAGTCCAAATTCATGTGCGGTGTCGACCGCGGCTTGAAAAGCCCGCACTGCCGACTCTCTGTCCCCAAGTCCGGCAAGCGAAATTCCGTGATAGCTCGAAAAAACAGCCAGCGCACCATGGTCACTGACTTCTTTTGCCAGCTCAACCGCCTTCACATAGAAGTCGACCGCAGAGGTAAAGTCACCATCTTGAAGGGCGCGCCAACCCTGGTCGCCTTCGCGTTCCATTGCGGCTCGTTGTTTTTCCAAATTGACGGGTTTTTTTCCCATCGTGACCTCGGGAGGGCTTCCTCCATCTTTCTGAAGGATATCTACTTTTCAGCCGAGACGTAAGTCTTGCCATCGGTTTTCCGAGGAAGCTTTTCTCGCGTGAATGTATTTATCCGCAGACGGTCAGTTTTGGACATTCGAGCGCACTAGACGTTTTTAATGAAGCGAAATTCGCGATTAATAAGTCCCGGCGCGGAAATTGCTTGTGTATGAGCCGTAATGAGCGACGACCGGTGGGTGTGCAACCGGAGCCGGAGCTGCTTGACGGAAACGATTGACGTTGCCTTTCGTGCGCGAAGCGACCACTTTCGGTCCTTTGCTATAACGTTTGGCAGAACGCATTGCGACCACATTACTCTTCAAATTCGAACGGAAGCCTGCTCTCGGTAGATTGCTGACGTTCGGAGCGGCACCTACAGAGCCGTTTCCGTGCCATGAGCCGAAGAATGCTTTTGGAGGTGGTGCCATATGAGGTGCGCGCGAGGCCATGCTTCTGCCCGCGCCCATGCCCATTCCACCCATGCCAGGAGACATGCCGCCAGGAGCCATTCCCATTCCGGGATTCATGCCCATGCCAGAGCCCATACTGGTTGCAGGCGTTGAGCCGTTGCGACCACCACGAATAAATTCTTTCAATTGCGCTTCCGGAACCAAATTCAGAGGAAACGGTGCCGGACCCGACGCCGATTGCACAGGAGTTGGAGCCGCTGGCGCCATGCCGCCGCCATTCATTGCAGATGCTTGCGCCATTTGACGTTGAAGATCAGCGTCACTAAGTGAAGGAAGATTCGGCATCATTGCTGGAGTCTGCACGAGGCACGCTCCCGCTTGTCCGAGCATGCGCTCGCCGGCTTGCTTATTAGGCGCGCCCAACCAGTCATTCATGCGAGATTCGAGCGATTGATCAGGCTTCTTCGCCATCTTCAAAGCTTTTGCCGAAGGAACAGCACCAATGCGATGTTGCCCGGCAATCGCCTGCAAACGCTGCGCGCTGACCAAGCCTTTCGGCACCATTGAGGCGAGCGATTTGGCTTGGCGTTGGAAAGTTTGTGCGGACGGATAGTCGGCGTATTGTGCTTGAGAAACATTGCCATTTAGTGGCGCGCTTGGATCGACAGCCAAGGTCGGCGTCTGCGAAACCAATTGCATGTCGAGATCGCGCTGACGCGGCAATTTCGCAACTTTGTTGAGCGGCTTCAAGCGCGCTACGTAGGCATCAAACGACTTGCTGCCGCTGGAAATCTTTTCTGGCATCGTCACTTTGAGACGGGACGACGGCGCTGCCGCTCCCTTCGTACTCTTTATAGAGGCAAGATTGCTCTTCAACCAATCGCCAGTGTCGGCGACTCCTTCTTCCGCCGCCGGTGCCATCTGACAGAGAGCGAGTGGGAGAGATGCTGCGATATTTACGCTGAGAAGAAAAGTCGATAGTTTCATCAGGATGCCGGTCCGCTTATTGCCATGGGGTGGAAGATGAATTTTGGGTCGAGCCGGGTGAGCTCGTGCCGCTTAGCCATGACATGAGTCTAAATATAGGACGCTAGCTAGTCACTGGGAAAAGTACGAAGACAATTCATTTGTGGGCGTTTTGGGCTGATGAGGGTGGGAATATTCCCCTCTTTTCAACCGTCATTTAATGTACGAGGTGTCCAGAATGTCTTTGCCGTTATCGGAAAAGATTTCGCCAGAATTTATACCGATAACGGTTTGGGAACCAGGTCCCTATTCCCAAACGAGGCGATAGCCGACGCCGCGCACCGTCAAAATGTGCTTCGGCTGGCTCGGATTCTCTTCAAGTTTTTCGCGCAAATATCTAATATGAACGTCAACCGTCCGACTTTCGCCCAGAAAGTCCGATCCCCAGACCTGAGCAAAAAGCTGGTCTCGGGTGAAGACTCGATTAGGGTGCTTCGCCATGGCGGCAAGCAGTTCGAATTCCTTAAATGTCAGCTCAATTTGGGCATTATTAACGGACACCGTGCGGCTATCCATATCTATGAAGAGTGCGCCCAGGCGCAAGCCCTTCGAAACAGGCGCCACACCGGGCGCTTCCCGCAGATGCGCTTTCACGCGAGCAACAAGCTCTCGAAGGCGCACAGGCTTAGCAATATAGTCATTAGCGCCAAGTTCTAGCCCCACCACTGTGTCAATTTCAGAGGTGCGGGCAGTCAACATGAGAATTGGCGTTTTGCGGTCGGAGGCTCGTACTCGACGGCACACTTCGTAACCATCCAGCCCCGGCATCATTAAATCCAAAATAATCAAATCGGGCTTATCCGTTTCGACCACCTGAATCGCCTTAATCCCGTCATGGGCGAGCAGCGTGCCAAACCCTTCCTGGTTCAGGACATACTGAATCGAATTGGCGATATCGACTTCGTCATCGACGATAAGTATCTTTTTCATCTGGCCCTTTGGTAGGTCGCGCCCTCAATAAGAGGTTCATAGTATCATCGTCTTTGATGAGCGGTACTGCTTGATTTGCCCCTGGATTTTTGCTGCATGTCGGTTCGAGAAACACCACGCTTTGAGCGATTCGCTGCAATGGCGCTGGCCCTTGCGGCTGTGTTTTGGCCTGACTCCATGGCGCTTTCAGCGACTAAAAAATCTGAAGAAGTTCGTCCCGCATATGTGAACTTTGGTCCACATCCTCTTATGGTGCACCCCGTTCGGGTTGGAATCGCTACAAAGGCGAGTGTGGCACGTATAGCCGTCTGGTCGCCTGGCTGGGTTTTTGTTGATAACAAGCCCGTAATGCCGCTCAAACCTCAAGTCGTATATTCAATAACACCAGGTCGTATAACCGAATTAGCAACTGGTCGCTCTGTCTCACTGCCGACCGACGCGCGCACTCAAATAGCTTCCCGCGATGCGATGGGTACTT
>JACMKL010000356.1 GCA_014380105.1 Candidatus Melainabacteria bacterium | reverse complement strand
TAAGCGGTTTCAACAAAACCGCCTCAAGCAAAGGTGGAAAGGGCGGATAACCAGGAGAAGCTGGTGAAAACGGCGATGGTACAGCGGGCGAGAACGGTGAAAAGGGAAGCAAAAAAGGCGAACGACCAAAACCGCAAATGGGTCTGGCGCAAAAACGCAACGCAGCAGAACAAGACGACATCCTCATGCACGTCACCTGCACGCGACCTGTCTACCTGAGAACACTGGCATTTGACACATATGAAGGACAGCGCTGGACTAATTCCAAAGACCAACTCTGGGCTGATGCTCCCAAGTTTGAAAAAGACGCTTACGACATAACTGGCGTGCGCAGTTTGAAAATGCCTTCCAACTTTAGAGGTTCGGAAGTTGAACAGCGCATTGAAATAAAAGGACCGATGGATCTCGGCATTCCGTGCGGCTGGATCCCACAAGTGTTGCATTTTCCGAACGCGATTCGCGTATCCACTGACGGCTCATTAATGAGCAAAAACAATCTTAAGGAAGGTCTCTATTACACAGCCGTATCGATGGTGCCTTCTGCCGACTTGAGCGAATTGCGAAAGGCCGGTATGCCGAGCGCAGAACAGCTTAATGACATTCGCAAAGGCTCCAAGCGCTTCTTGCAACTACCTAAAGATTATGACCCGCAAATAAAATTGCTGGCTAAAGAAATTGGTGGCAAGGATGGCAATTGGTTTGTGCATGCAGAGCGAGTTGCAAATTATCTGAAGACAAATTGCAGTTATCTCAATAGCAATAATGAATTGGAACCTGGACTAGACTCAGTTGCCCAATTCTTACTGCACTCAAAAACAGGCGCCTGTAGCATGTTTGCAAGCGCTGAAGCGGTACTTTTAAGAGCGCAGGGAATTCCGGCGCGGGTTGTCTTTGGTTATCTGCCGGGCGACAAAGATCCCAAAAGTGATGTGACCTATATAAGGAAAAAACACGAGCACGCCTGGGCGGAAGTTTTCATTCCCACCCATGGTTGGGTCCCAATTGATCCGACACCGAATGGCACGCTGCCCGTGCAACCGATGCAAGACGCCTCAGGTGGTCGCCGCGTTTTCCGCTCGCAGAGAGTTGAAAAGGCTCCGGACCCATCTGATCCGACCAAGGCGACTAAAGATGATAAAAGTCCCTGGGCTTGGACTAAAAAGATGAATAGTCCTTACTTGGTTGCGATTTTGATTGCGGTGATAATCTTCCTACTCCAAGATCTGGCTCGCAGAGCCTATGCTTACTTCAAGTCCAGGCAAGGTCCGACAGCTGACATAAAACAATTGAAGCCATCGACCGCGCTATATATGCGCCTTCTGAAAGATCTTGAGAAAGTTTCTGTTAGTAAAACTACAAGTGACACTCCATCCGATCTAGCACTGCTTGTGCGCACCATTGCGAAGGAGAATGCCTCATTCCCGCCCACTCTAAGAGAAGAATTGCCACTGTTAGTAGACAATTTTGTGGAGGCATATTACTTAGAGCGCTTCAGCAAGATGGAAGAATCGGTTGAAGAAGGCAACAAACTTGGGCAAATCGGAGATAAAATACACGCATTGGTCGCCGAAGGCACCCTGACAAGTGCACAACGTAATTAGGTTAGGTGCTTACGTTTAGGGCAATCTCGCTGTAAAGTGGATATATTGACCCTAAAGCCGTAGACTAGGGGTCCGAACGGTCGAGCCGCGATCCACGCGGAATTGATCGCATCGCAAGGAAGGCAAGAGAGGAAATATGGTTCAACAGGTAAAGACAGGAACCCAGCAGCAGCAGGAGTTCGTTCCTCCATACCCATCTTCGATAGCCGAAACCGGCTTAAAAGAAGGGTTTCTGGAAGAGCTTATCCTCAAAGACATATACCTGGTCAACTTCGCGATGGGTCGCGAAATAGCAGCTCGTACTCAGCTGCCGTTCAAAATTATTGAAGAAATTCTAGAAGTTTTGAAACGCCAACTTCTTGTAGAAGTTCGTAGTGCAGGCGGTCTAGCCGACTATGAATACACTCCGACCGAAAAAGGTCGCGACAGAGCGCGCTCTTATTTCGACCACAACGCCTACAACGGTGCTTGCCCAGTGCCATGGAGCCGTTATGTGGATTCGCTCAAGTATCAAACTATTCGTCGGGAATCAGTCACACCGCGTGACCTTGAAGTAGCGTTCTCCGATATCATGGTCAACCGCCGCACCATCAACTCTGTTGGTCCAGCCATCAACTCCGGACGCGGGATGTTCCTTTTCGGGGAAGCCGGCAACGGCAAAACATCAATCGCAGAGCGGATTGTCCGTAGTTTCAAGGGTCACATCTTCATTCCGTATGCAGTCGAAATCGACGGACAAATCATCCGCGTCTATGACTCGCACAACCACCAACAAGTCTCAGCAGCTAACTATCCGAGAGATTACGACCACAGATGGGTCCGCATTCAGCGCCCTTGCGTAGTCGTCGGCGGTGAGTTGACGATTGACATGTTGGAATTGCAATTTGACTACGGTACAAAATTGTACGAAGCACCGATTCAGTTGAAGTCCAACTGCGGTCTCCTACTAATCGACGACTTTGGTCGTCAACGTATCGACCACAAATCACTGCTCAACCGCTGGATCGTTCCTCTGGAAAAGAGAGTCGACTATTTGAGTTTGCACACCGGTAAAAAACTGGAAGTGCCATTCGAACAGTTGATTGTGTTCTCAACCAACTTGAACCCAGCTGACCTGGTTGACGAAGCGTTCTTGAGACGGATTCCGTACAAGATCAACATCACCAACCCGACTGAAGACGAATTCAAGTGGATTTTCCTCCAGTATTGCCAGCGCACAGGCGTGCCATACAACGAAGAAGCCGTTAACTACTTGATTGAGTCGCAGTACAGAAGCGGCAAACGCAATATGCGTTGCTGCCACCCTCGCGACATCGTTGACCAAGTCGTTAACCTTTGCTCGTTCTTGCAAACAGAGCCACGGCTGTCAAGAGAATATCTGGACCATGCTTGCGCTGTTTACTTTGCGGCAATGGGCAAATAAGCCAACCGACTCCCAGGACTGCGATAAGAGAGCTTGCTGCTTGACAGCAAGCTCTCTTTCTTCTCATCAAAAGAGGATCGAAGCTGCCACGTGCTACGATTTATGCCGCTTGATATGTAGAAGAAATGGCCGAAGAAACGCAATCTACCCAAGCAAGCTTACCCTCGACCGGAGCCGGTGATGAACCGGTGACGAAGGTCGATCAGAGTGACGCGCCCGTGGAGACGACTGAAGAAGTTAGTTTAGACGGAGGCAATGGCGAAGAAAAGGTCGATAGCGTCGAAGAGAGAGCTGATAGCGCCGACGACGCAGTCGAAGATATTTCCGAGGCCATTTCTGATGAAGACCTGCAAGCTCTGATAGCCGCTTCCAAAGCCAGCGAAATAAAGACTGCAGCCACACAAAAGATGGCGCCAGAGTCTTCACAATACTCTCTGAGAGCGACACTACCAGCCAATTTGCTTACCACTTGTGTCAGCGCAGGCTGGATAGCAACACTAGTTTATTACGGCGCCGCCAGTAAGTCATTACCCTGGTGCATAACACTAGGAGCGGTGGCACTTTGGGCCCTAGCAGCAACCAAACGAAAATCCGACGGTCGGCTAGCCAAGTCATTTTCCACCACATATTTGACGATTTCTCTGATCGCTTTTGCCTGGTTCTTTGCGCACGGTTTTAAATTACCGCCACCAATTGTGGTGCAAAAGCAATTCATCGATATCGAACTCACTTCGTTTGCAGATTTCAAAGACACAGATTCTCCACTGCCAAGTTCTGAAGAGAAAGACAGCGTGAGAAAGCGCTCAGGCAGTACCGATAAGGTTCAAACTGCACCACCTATCGTACAGGCTCAAACCAAACCAGAGCTACGCACTGCCCATAAAACAGAAGAAGCAGGCAAACGATCAATACAGCCGATGGCACCACAGAAGGTGGCAAGCGCGCCTACGGAAATGGTCTTGAAAGGCAGACCAATAGAAGCGATGCCTACTGCCCGCAATGCTGAAATTCCTGCCCAGCAAAAGAAGCTCGAAACAAAAGCAAAAGCAGTCTCTGAGTACAAAATGCCAACCGGTTGGAAAGTTTTCCAAGCCGACCAAACCCTGGCAAGGCAAAAGAATATATCTCCGGGCATGGCTTCGCAGAAAGCAAGCTCTTCCCAGAGCATGTTCATGGAAGAAGCATCCCCGGTTGAGTTGTTTGAGGTCGTTGATAATGAAGGCGACACCGGCATCGAAGTTTTCCAGTCCGGTGGCAGAACCTCTGGCGGCAAAGGCGCGCCATCGACATTGCAGGACTACTTGAAAATTCTACATAAGAGGATCAAGCGAGCGTGGATACCGCCTAATGGAGATCCTCGCATTGCCACAATCCTGTTTCGCATCAATAAAACAGGAAAACTGGTTCAAGTGAAATTAGTGCGCAGTACCGGTGATTCCGACTGCGACGAGGCGGCGCTCAACGCTGTTACTGCCTGTGCTCCTTTCAAGAGTCTTCCAAGCAATTTTGAATCAGACAGCCTGGACGTCAAATACACCTTCAATTACAAGGTTGACAGTCTCTCTGAACTACCTGGGAAAGAAACCAGATAACGCTTTTAAAACATTCCAAATTCCTTAATCCCTGCAACCCGTCAGTATGGAACAACTTCCCGGGTTTGTATGTCTCTTGAGTACATCAGTCAGTTCTTAAGGTTTACAAAATGAACAGTTTGTCTTTTGACGGCGTAGCAGAAACAGAACAACATGCTTGGACAGTTTTTCACTGCGACATGGAATTCACGTTCAATTCTGCAGACCACGCCATAGCTTATGCTAACGGCGTCGAATCAACAGGACAAATGGTCAAAAGAGTTGATTCGCGCACACGGCAAATCAGATTGATTGAAGTTTTAAGCGAATGCGCTGCATAAACAACTAGCTAAAAGCGGCGAGTTTCCTCACCGCCTCTATGCTCCCCAAATTCAAATTTAGTGCTTGCCTTCATCCACAACGTTATAGGGGCTCGGAGAAGACATACGGCCGTATCCAAATTGAACAATGTCACCGTCTACCACAGTGGCATGCATGCCATCGCCGAATTTGATCTGAGTTCCTTCCACATTAGCTTGCCTAGCCATGTTGCTGAGTGTCACCTTGGTGGTCTCGGCACCATATGAAGTCTGAACTTTACCGTCACGAGTTACGACTATCTGATCTTTTCCGCGTGTCATAGTCTGGACACCATCTAGTCTCGCCAGAGTAATGTCGTTTCCAACCTCATGAAACCCTGGTCCACGCCCCGATCTTTCCTCCGCTTCGCGAGAGCGTCTTTGCATCAGGTCGAAGGAATTCATGATTTCCTCAGGCTTTATTTTCGGAACTATCATAAAATCATCGCTTGTTTCGTTTGCGGAATTGACGCCTGGATTGGCTAAAGCTACTACTTTGAGAGCGTTCTTCGGACAAGTAAGGAGATCGGCAACTTGTTCTTGCAGGGCATGACCAACAAATCCTCCACCTTTCAAAGCTCCTTCTACAGCGGCTTCCAGAGCATTACCAGTCATATCGTGAAACTTACTTGTCATAATAATCACCTTGTAAAAACTTATGAGTGAGACGGAAACAAAAGAGACTTGAGAATTGAATTGCTTAAGCGACGCGGATTTCGTCACCAGGCATCACAACCTTGCCTTTGGCATACTCCGGATTAAGTTTGCAAATTCTTGCCCACTCGCGTGAAATTTCGTCTTTGGAAGCTCCTTCACCAGCACTTCTCACAGCGACTTGCCAGAGTCCTTCGGATTTGCGAGCGCGCATGACACCATCTTCTTCAGCATCTTCGTCTCGTCTACCTCTGCTGGATTTATCAACACTTTCACTTTCCTTTTTTGCGTTTTCAGCATCACGCTTAGCATCATCTTCAGGTGACCATTTGCCGAAAAGTCTTTCTGGGTCTAACGCTCTTTCATTTTTTCCTTTTTCTGCCCAAGCCTGCAATTCCTCTTGACTCAAACTGTCATTGCCGTCGGTGTCGATGTCAGAGAAATTTTTGTAAGCACTTCTGGCTGCCATTTCGCTAACTGGATCGCTTGGTTGCGCCAATTTATCCATCAATTCCTGGCGAGTGATATCAATTTCGGAATCATCATCGTCTGTATCAAGATCCGCGCCTTCACGCAGAATCAGTCCAGGTAATACGCCAGTTACTTCGAGTTCTCTGGTAAGTTGTTTTTGTGCTTCTACATTGTTTTTGAGGTCATCTGCAGTAAGTGCCTGATTGGCTTCCATGCGCTCATCCTGAAGTCTTTCAGAAGGGTTTACATACTCTGTGATACTGCGTCCAGCTTCTTTGATTGCATCAGACATGGGTAAAAACCTCCAGGGTTAAGTAGCGCAAACACCGGGCGAGGTGCTTCGCGATAGAGATAGCGAGAGTGTTTGTGAGGGGTGGGGTTGCCGGTTGCGTGAGGCGTTTCGCTCTTCACGTTCACAAGATAAGATTCGTCCCTGACATTTCACTGACATGTTGGAACATCTTAGGCTGGGCTAAAAATAGTTTTGCAATCAGGCTTCCGGCTTGTATCGTGGCAGTTTTATGGTGAAAGTCGAACCGTGACCAAGGTCGCTCGACACACTAATGGTGCCACCGTGAAGCTCAACCAGTTTCTTACTGATCTCCAGACCAAGTCCAAAACCCTGCTTAATTGTCGCTGCGCCATCGTTACCTTGCCTGAAGCGGTCAAAGATATAGGGCAGAACGTCCGGACCAATTCCTGGTCCCTGATCTATCACATGAATAGAGGAATATTCTTCGTCCTCTTCGATCCTTATATTGATTTCGGTGTCTTTGGGTGAAAATTTGACAGCATTGCCGAGCAAGTTGACCAGGACCTGCACGATCCGGCTGCTCTCGCACAACAGAAGCGCGTCACTGTCATCATGGCTAATGTTTACCAATTTAGCCTTCGCAACGACATCCACGGACGGCAAAGCTTCCTCTATCAGGTCATTAAAAGTGGTCAGCTCAGGCTCAATGTTTAATTGTCCAACTTCTAGGCGCTCGAGATCGAGCAAGTCATTAATCATATTCATCAAGCGATTGTTGCTTGCGACCGACCGCTCAACCAATTTCACACCGCGCTCTGTCAGCTGTCCGACGCTCGGATCCGAGCGCAATAAATCGAGCGTGAGAATATTGGCGGAAATTGGAGTGCGCAAATCATGGCTGACCATTGCAATAAAACTCTGCTTTAAGCGCTCGAGTTGCTTCCGGGCAGCAATATCATGAGCAATGCAGAAATAAGTCTGCTCCTGTGTTGACCAGTGCACCGATATCTGCAGCTCAACTGTTTCATCGTCGGAATTTTTTATGGTCGCTTCAAATATCTGATCTTCGCCCTTCGATTTTGCCTCTTCAATTTTCGCTGTTCCTTCACCGAGTAAATTGAAAGCGTGCTTTCCAAGAACGTCTTCTGGAGCCATATTCAGCAGATTGCGCACGGCATCACTTACAAACGAAAATTTCATTTTAGAATCGATGGCAAAAATCCATTCGCCTGAATTCTTCAAAATTGCGCGCTCTCTCTCTGTCAATTCGCTGATCGAAAGCGCCATCAGGCGAAACTGCTTATCCAGACGGGCAAGCTCATCATGTCCTTCCAGAGGAGGCAGGAGGCTTTCTCCCCGCGCTAATTTACTTGAGTTTTGCATTAATACATCAAGCTGCTTAAGAGTGCTTTTGTTAAAGAGATAAGCAAGACCACAAGCAAATGCAGTACTAATTAAAATCGCCAAGGTCGCCAGCTCGTCGAATTGCTGCCGCTTTGTGTTTAAATTTGCAACGGTTTTTTTGTGCGCAATTTCCTGTTCAATCAAAACAGTCTCAGAAATTCGCAACGTCAAATTTGCCAAGGTTGTAATTCGTTTTATACTATCGATACGACTGAAGCCTGGCTGTTCGAAATCTTCATTTAGTCGTTGAACGCTGACAACGATTGCGTTCATGACCGCTTCCAATTTCTCAATATTGATGTCATTTCCGCCATTTGCTTTCAATTCTTCGCGACGTGCGGACAACTTTTGAATGCAGTTGATTGCGCGCACCTTAAAGTTTTCCTTCTGCGAAAGTCGATAATTGAGAACATCGGATAACGCATCAAAGCAAAGTTTTAGGGATTTGTAAGTGAGCACCACTGTGTCGCGGCTCTTGCTCTCTGCTATATACGCGTTGTCGACATCGTGCTGCGCTTGTTTAATGGCAAGGAAAAATCCGCATTCAAGACAGAGTGGCAATGCAATGAGAAGAGCGGCGCGCTGCCAAAGTTTCATGAATTACGCAACCGCTCTTTTTCGATTTTGTAGCCCATGCCTTTCACATTGACTATCACTGATTCAGCACCATCAATGTCGAGTTTATTGCGCAAACGCTTTATTGTCTGCCAAACGGCAGCTTCAGTGGCTTCTGATTCCGAACTCCAAACATGGGTGAGCAGGGCATCTGTGTCGAAGCAGTGGTCGGCGCGCCGCACTAAAAATTCAAGCAGCGAAAATTCTTTCGGCAATAGCTTGATGCGCAATCCTTTGCGAGTGACAGTTTTGGTGCCGAGATCAATTTCCAAATCACCAAGACAAATATTGCTGGGTGCGTAATTGGCAGGTCTTCTGAGCAATGCCAAAATACGAATTTCTAATTCTTTGACGTCAAAGGGCTTAGTCAAGTAATCATCGGCGCCTGCCGAGAAGCCCTCGACCTTACTGTTGACAGCAGAATTGGCGGTGAGCATCAGAACAGGCGTCGTTCCACCCTGATTTCTATATTCGCGCAGGACTTCCGGACCAGTCAGGGTGGGCAGATTCCAGTCAAGGATAGCGATATCGTAAGCGTACAAACGAAGGCGGTCGAGCGCCTCACCGCCGTCAGCAACGTGCTCGACAGTATGATTAGAATTTTCCAGATGTTTTTTAGTCGACAGTGCCAAATGCTCGTCGTCTTCAATCAAAAGAATCTTAGCCATATTGGAACTAATGCCCGAAAACAGTTCTCTGCAAAACACATTGGTGAATGCAATAATGACACAAATAGATGGATTTTTGGTGTCACGAAGGGAAGCTCTGTTATGCGTAAAGTGAATGCAACTGCTGCATTAGTTATTGCGCTGGGCTGCCTTTTAATAGCTCCTGCTGATTCGCTAGCAGCCGCCCCTGTCAATTACATGCACATTGTGCAGAAACACTATACGCTCGGCGATCTGGACATATATGCCAGTCCGTCCGTCTCTGTTCTGCGGCTAAAGAAGTCTTCTTGCGAGATT
>JACMKL010000355.1 GCA_014380105.1 Candidatus Melainabacteria bacterium | reverse complement strand
TGATCAATTAATGCCTCGGCCTGAATTAACTTGAGAGCGAGTGTCGCTAAGTTAGCGGAGTGAACATGCGTGGCTTCAGTAAATTCAGAATGAACTTTCGACAATTCATTATCGCTGTCGATCAGTGCCAGCTCAAATTGATCCCGCTGATAAGTGCTTACAGACAGTTTTTCTTCTGAACGCGCCAAGTCAGCGCGCAACTGCTGGTTATCTTCGGGCATCAGTCCCCCTTGAGACTTTGTTATTATCCGAGTTTTCTGCCTGTGCCAAAATTGACATAAGCCTCATCAATTTTCTCACACACCGATGATGCCATTGTAAAAATTAAGCAGCCCCGATTCAAAGAGACCTCAAAAGCTTAGGCAGTTAGACCAGACAGATTTGGCAAACCCGATACAAGCTGCTCTAAAATTTTTGCTAGTTCGTCCGAAGAACACGCTTTGTCGAGAAAGGCATCCATACCTGCATCAAAGCATGCTTGCTTTGCGTCGCTCTCAGCCATACTTGAACAAGCTATGATTGGAATTCGGCAATGTGAGCCTGTTTCAATAGCTCTGATTTTTTCGGTACATTCGATCCCGCTCATTTCTGGCATTTGCACATCCATTAGGATAGCCGCATAAGAGCGCTCTTTGAGCATGACCAAGGCATCTCGACCGCTCACTGCTTCATGGACTGTATAGCCGAGGGATCGAACTGTCAGCGAGGTGCCCATGAGATTTATGGCCGCATCGTCAACAACTAGAATAAGTTTGAGCTTGTTTGGCATTGCAGTTACAGGGTTTCCGAGTCTTCCACTTACAACCTAACATGAAAAGGCGCTCGATTACTTCATGAATTAAACAAAGACACAATGATTCCCTAAATCGAGCACCGAATATAGTGCCACAGATGTTCAAAGCAACAAAAACGCCCTCCGGCGAACACAAAAGTGAATGCCAGAGGGCGTGATGTTTTGAAGACTGTTTGATTGCTCAAAATAAAATGGTGGAGGCGGCGAGAATCGCACTCGCGTCCAAAGAAACCGAGAGGCAAGCATCTACAAGTTTAGTTCAACACTTCTGCAGACGCTGATTGCTCAGCCCGCTGCAGTCGGCTTGAACAGCCGCCCGGGGTCACGATTATGTCTTAGACAGGGCTAGCAACCGCTAACTTTGCCCTGTGGCAACCACCATGGTTTAACCCTTTAGTTTCGGGTAGTCAAGAAACTATCGAGTTCTGCTTTATCTAAAAACTAAGTTTTTAGGCAGCGCGCAAAGCGCGCTTAGCAGAGAAATCAACGCTGATTACATTATTGGCGTTTGTTTTTTTGCTCAGCTTTTTACGAGGATCCAAGCAACCTCGACCTGCAGCCAACGACCCAACAACCCTGTCGAATCTAAACGCCCCCATGATTGGAGCTTTGGCAGTCTTCTATATTTAATTTTCAGGGTACGAACTTTCGCCCAGGGGACGTAAGCGGCTATATAAGTCGATTATAGCAGTGCTGAAGCAAGCGGGCTTGAAATACATATTCCTTTAGCCAACTAGCCGGCAAAGCCGCCTAACCTACTGCCTATTTGCGTTTTAGGGTAATCCCTGCCCAACCGCCAGACAAATCTTGGTCGACTATCTTCAAGCCGGTAGATTCTATGACGGGGATTATGCGCTCAAGTTTCTCCAAAAGGATACCTGCGCAAATAATTTTACCGTCCGCCTTCAAGAGCTTGGCATAATCGGGCAATAGAGCCATATTATCTTCGCAAGTCAGATTTGAAAGAATCGTGTCGAACTCTTTTCCACCAACCAGGTCCATTTCGCCAGTCAACATCTTGATGCGGTCTGTGACTTCATTTAGACCCATATTCTTTTCAGCATTTTCCACTGCAACAGGGTCGATTTCTATTGCAATGATTTTTGCGTCTTTGTCGAGAAGGGCTACAGCAATGGCTAGAATTCCGCTACCAGAGCCGACATCGACTACTTCTCCACCCCTTTTGATTTGCTCCAATGCAGACAAACAATAGCGGGTAGTAGCGTGCAAACCGGTTACAAATGCCATGCCAGGAACTATAAAGAGAGTCACACGTTCGGAGTTTAGCTCATCTCGACGGTCCATCCACCAGGCAGGACAAATCTGTAATTTGGCACCGCTATCGAATGGATGAAAGCCTTCTTTCCACTTAGTGAGCCAATCTTGTTCTTCGACAGCGACGATTTTCAACGTCTGTAAAGCTTCACCCAAATAGTATTCTTCGAAGCTGGCGCGCATATTTTTGAGGTCAGATTCCGTGAATTTTTCACGCTCAAAAGAAGCGACAATTCGAACTTTGTCGTCATCGAGTTCCGTCACCTGGCAGCCATTGGCGCCGCATTGAATCATCAACCAGCTGGCAATATCTTCCTGGTCGGCAGCGGCTTCGAATTCCGCAGTAGCCCAAACTTTCTTTATTTGCTGTTTCTCAACCATTTGAAGCCTCAAAGATATGCAAGGCTTCAAAATCTAGCGCATCAGGAGGTAAATCAGTTCATTTGTTTGATTACGTTGCGAACTTTCTGCTCGAAACCCGGACCCATTTGCTTCTGCAATTGCCTTTGAATTTCCGCTTGAATTTTGCCCTTCATTCCACTCGGAAGACCGCCGCCATTCATCATGCCGCCTTGCTGACCAAGCATGCTTGGCACATATGAGCCGAATGAGGGTTGGGCAGGAGAAATCATGCCTTGATTGGCACCTTGAAGGAGCGGGTGAGCCGCTGCGGGCTGACTTCCGACCGAAGGCACAACCACTCCAGTAGGAGTTGGCTCAGGCGCTAATTGCTTATTTTTCCATCTATTCGGAGACCGATCTACATAACTGTCGTCGCGATTGTACGCCTGAGAGTCATCACGACTGTAATTTTGCTGGGAGTTATTTTGCTGTGAGTTGTTTTGCTGTGAGTTGTTTTGCTGTGAATAATCTTGCTGTTGGGAGCGCCCAGCACCGCCTCTCGAAGCCGATTTATTCGAGCGTGCATTTGAACTGTCAACAAGGTCCATGGCGCGGGCATCTTGAGCTTTCATGTCGCCGGTGTCGTCAACGATGACGACAAATGCCTCTCCGCTACTGACGTTAGTCATCGCATAGGTTCCAGCGGGCAAAGTTGTATTGCCGGCCCGAAACATCGAAACACCGTCC
Organism: Candidatus Melainabacteria bacterium; assembly: GCA_014380105.1. Lineage (GTDB taxonomy): Bacteria > Cyanobacteriota > Vampirovibrionia > Obscuribacterales > Obscuribacteraceae > QKMZ01. Next base: position 12,100 of record JACMKL010000355.1, on the reverse strand, counting down.
GAGACTGAAGATTTGTCATATTGACCTTGCTGGGGTGACAAAGACCCCGCATCAGAATTTTGCTGTTGCTGTTGCTGCTGCTGCTGCGCCTTTTTTGATTGGAACTTCTTATTTTTGGGAGTTCCGGCTTCGCAAGAAATTTGCGAAGATGCCAAAAGAACGGCAGTGAGGGCTATCAACAATGGTTTCGGCTGCATATGTTTTCTCTCTGGAAATTACATTTCGTGCACAATTTATGCTTACCCTATAGACGACATCTCTACGCGAAAGAGCCCGGAGCGGACGGCTACTTTGCAAGCAGGTGTGGAACATAGATACATTGGCAACACAACTCGCGAGCCCGAATCTGACGATGAATCGAGCATTTTTATTGCCTATGCTTGCAGTGCTTTTGGCACCTCAAGTCACCGTGTCTGCACAAACGGCGCAGCCTCAGCAAACTCGCAGAGATTATCAATCGCAACGCGGGGGCTCTGGATACACCAGTGTCAGGTCTACCCGCATAATTCAAAGACGAAATCCCTATGCGCAACCAGCAACGCCAGCGACTCCCGCAATTCCAGTTGTTCCACATAATCCATATGTACAACAGTATGGAATAACAAATTTATCTGGAACGCCGAATACGCTAAAAACAGTCAGCCCGCAGCAATTTCCCGCAGCAACCAAATCATCTACAAAAGAAAAAGGCTATACCTATAGAGACACTTTATCTGTTGATGGATTGAAGCGCACATACAATGTTCACTTGCCTCCCGGTTATCGTACAAATCGCTCTATGCCAGTGGTGTTCTGCTTCCATGGACTGCAGCTAACTGGTCAACTGATGATGATGATTTCCAATTTTAATAGCACCGCAGACAAAAATGGCTTTGTCGTTGTTTATCCAGATGGCATCGGACAAGCCTGGGATGACGGTCGCAATAACAGAGGTTATGACGATGTCGGATTTGTTTCTGCTATTTTGCAGAAACTCACAACAACGGTAGGAATTGATCGACGCCGAATATATGCTTCAGGGATAAGCAACGGCGGATATTTCTCACAGTTGCTCGCCTGCGCAATGCCAGACAAAATTGCCGCCATCGGTGTCGTTGGCGCCACTATGATGCAGCAGGCAGCCTCACAATGTCATTCCAGCCGTCCTATGCCAGTCATGTTTTTCTTAGGCACCAGCGACCCGCTGATCGCCTGGGGGGATGGAAATGTTAGAGCCCCCGGTGATTTGGGAGACCTGGTTGGCGTCAGTGGAATAGGTTCAGTCGATAGCGCCATAGCGAGATATGGCGGATTGCTGGCGGTTCCGGAGCTAATCAATTTCTGGACGACGCATAATCGCTGTCCATCTGGTACTCCCTACTCATCAACAGAGCCAGATAGAGATCCTTCCGATGGTACTCGCGTGAAAAAAGAATCGTTCGGATCAAGCAACAACGAAGTTGTTTTATATCGTATTGAAGGTGGCGGACATACCTGGCCAGGCGGTTTTCCCTATGCCCATGCGTCAGTGGCTGGAAAAATTAGTCAAGACATCGATGCTTGTGATTTGATGTGGCAATTCTTCAAAAATAAATCAAGATAGACCATTGCAGCAGCGAGAGCTGGAATGCCAGACTCTCGCCGCCGCTAAAGGTTAGCTGACAGGACCACGAGGACCGCGTCCTGGACCACCCTTCATGTGACCACCACCATGTCTAGGTCCACCATGGTGCTTTCCAAACGAAGGCGCAAAACGCATTTGTTGTCTTTGTTCAGGTGTTAGCTGTTCTGCAAAATCTACTTTAAAGGCGATAAGTATGTTGGAGATATCACTCTTCAAACCGTTGATTTTATTTTGTGAGCTGAGCACTGCAGCACGGTCGATAGATGGCTTGGTGAGCAAGTCCTTAAGACCACGCATTTCCTTCTTGAGTTCAAGTTTTTTAGGACCAATTGAATCATGCATTGAATTTTTCATTGCAAATACTTTCTCTTTTTGAGCATCAGTCAAATTGAGCCTGTCATGTTTCATGCCACCGCGAGCACCGCAGCCAGCACCTTTGCCGACTGGACCTTTCTCAGCAATATTGGTTTGTGCTGTAGTTGTTTCAACTGAACCAGTTTGCGTATCTGCAAAGGCTGGTGCCAGAAGAGTAAGTGAACCAATTGATAAAGCTAACAGTTTCCCGTATTTCATTTTAAAACGCTCCTTAAGTACACACACCACATGGTCGCCTGCAGAAGACTGCTGTCCTCCGCGGCTCTCCAAATTTTGCTTACATGTCTATAGACGTCACCCATCCGCAAAAAGTTCAATGAAATTCGGAATTTTTTTCAGGAACATTTTGGAAAAATTGGCTTCCTAAGATCATCTCTTAAGGGCTTCCAGCCTGTGTTTATAACCATATATAAGTGCAAACAGCAAGCAAATGCCCAAAACAAAACGGAGCCCCAGTCAGGGCTCCGCTCTAATTTTATTTCTAACTGAAGATTCCTAGCCGTTCGACTCTGTCGAACTTGCGGCTCCGCCGGCAGCTTCGGCTTTCTTATCTTTGAGTTTTTTCCATGCTTTTGCCAAACCAATGATCACCAATGGCATTGCTAAAACACATACTAGAACGAGCGGATCAGAAAATACTTCCATTTTGCCCCTCCAAGAGCCAGACTGAAATTACCTCGACACCTTTATTGACTTCCAAAGAGGCAATTTGTCTTGCCCTCAAATTTATTCCCAGGTCGCGGGTACCAAAACATAGTACCTCAATTTTGAGACTCCGGTCAGTTGAGCTTCCGGACACCCAACATTATCGGTCCTGTCACCATTGGTGGTGCAATAATCGAGCCTTCGCACGCTCCTGCAAACCCTAGTGCGGACGGGAAATAGCTTCATCAATATATTAAACTTTGACATATAAAGAATAAGTATCTGATATCTTTTGAACCATTCTGCGAATCAGCCTCTCGCAAATGGCAATTATTGCCGTGGTCAGATGCGCATTTTGCACAGCCAGAGAAGGAATATTGCCGGGTTTCCAGCTCCAGAAACAGAAAAGAAGCACCACCTGACAAGAGTGGATTTTTCCAGAAGCCCTTGTCAACAAGACGTAAAACACAAGTTCAGCCGCTATCGGGAGATTGAAAATGAACACAGCTAAACAGGTAGCCAATCCACTACGTGAATTACAATCCTTTGGGCAATCCGTCTGGCTAGACTACATAAGACGCGACCTGTTGGCGAGCGGCGAACTGAAAAGACTGATCGAAGAAGACGGTCTCAAAGGTATGACCTCCAATCCAGCCATTTTTGAAAAAGCGATTGGCGGAAGCAAAGATTATGCAAGCGCACTTTCTGCACTCAAAAACGATAGAAGTCTGAAAGCGACTGACATTTACGAGCACCTCGCAGTTGAAGACATTCAGAATGCCGCTGACATTTTAAAATCAGTCTATGAAAAGACCAATCGCCGCGATGGCTACGTAAGCATCGAAGTTTCACCACTACTGGCTGGCAATACCAATGGCACAATTGCAGAAGCGAAGCGTTTATGGAAATGGGTAGCACGCCCTAACGTCATGATCAAAGTGCCAGCAACCCCAGAGGGCATTCCCGCTATCAAAGAATTGATTGGCTCGGGAATCAACGTAAATGTCACCTTACTCTTCTCGCAAGAAGCATACGAACAAGTAGCTTGGGCCTACATCGATGGCTTAGAACAATTTGCTAAATCGGGCGGAGACTTAAGCGGAGTTGCCAGTGTGGCAAGCTTCTTTGTAAGCCGCATCGACTCTTTAGTTGATAGCCTCATTGAAGAAAAGCTGAAGAAGACAACTGACGCTGAAGAAAAGAAAGCACTCGAAGCAGTGCGCGGCAAAGTTGCAATCGCAAACGCGAAGCAAGCCTATCAAAAGTATTTAGAAATCATTGCTAGTCCACGCTGGCAAGCACTGGCTAAGAAAAACCCACAGACACAACGTTTGCTATGGGCAAGTACAAGTACAAAAAACCCAGCATTCCTCGACACTATCTACGTTGACGAATTGATTGGAAAAGATACCGTCAATACTATTCCGCCGAATACATTTGATGCATTCCGCGACCACGGCAAACTGAAAAACACACTTGAAGCAGGTGTTGAAGACGCTAACGCAGTAATGAGCGGTCTGGCAAAAGTTCAAATTTCAATGAAAGATGTAACTGACAAATTGCTGGTTCAAGGTGTGGATTTATTTGCTGACGCATTCAAAAAACTAATTGATACAGTTGAGAAAACCAGCGCCACAGGCGGCGGCACTGCAATTGACGGTGCAAAGTACGAACTTCCAAAAGCCCTTCAAGAACAAGTCGAAAAAGCTGCTTCTGAATGGCAATCAAAAAACAACATGAAAAAGCTCTGGTCGCGCGATGCTTCGCTTTGGACAAATGAAGACGAGAGCAAATGGCTTGATTGGCTCAACATAATTGACGAGCAAATCGCACAAATCGATGCTTTGACCAAATTGTCCAAATCAATTAAAGACGCTGGTTTTAAATATGCATTACTTCTCGGAATGGGCGGCTCAAGCCTCTGTCCTGATGTTTTACGTATGACTTTCCCAAAAGTGGAAGGTTATCCGGAATTGCATGTTCTTGATTCCACAGACCCACAGCAAGTCAAAGCTATTGAAAAATCTGTTGATATCAAACAAACAATCTTCATCGTTTCATCTAAGTCTGGCACCACACTAGAGCCAAACATCATGAAACAGTATTTCTGGCAAAAGACTGTTGAAGCAGTCGGTGCTGACAAAGCAGGTCAACACTGGATCGCAGTCACCGACCCAGGTTCACACCTATTCCAACTTGCAGAGAAGGAAAATTTCCGTCACATCTTCTCAGGAGTGCCTGGAATCGGCGGAAGATATTCGGCTCTTTCGAATTTTGGAATGGTACCAGCAGCAGTGATGGGTCTGGATGTCACCAAGTTTCTTCACAACGCCAAACAAATGTCAGATGCCTGTGCAGCAAGTGTTGCTGTAACAGAAAACCCTGGTGCTCATCTGGGACTGATCCTTGGAACAGCTGCCAACAATGGTCAGGATAAAATCACCATCGTCGCCTCACCGCAAATACATGACCTGGGCGCCTGGCTCGAACAATTGATTGCTGAATCCACAGGCAAAATCGGCAAAGGCATTATCCCGGTTGATCGTGAAGAATTAGCCAAGCCGGAATTCTACGGCAAGGACAGAATATTCGCGTACCTGAGACTGGCATCTGCAGCTGACGAAAAGCAAGACAAAGCAATCGAAGCAATTCAAAAAGCTGGTCATCCGGTAATCAGAATCGACGTTGCTGACGTATACAATCTCGGTCAAGAATTCTTCCGTTGGGAAATCGCAACAGCAGTTGCTGGTGCCGTCATTGGCATCAACGCCTTCAACCAGCCTGATGTCGAAGCAAGTAAAATCGCATCGAAAGAAATCACAACGGCGTATGAAAAATCAGGCAAATTACCTGACGAAAAGCCATTCTTCGAAGGCGAAGGCGTCAAACTTTTTGCCGACGATAAAAATTCGAAAGAGCTTTTAGGCGCGGCAGGCGATAAGCCGACGCTGACATCTGTTTTGAAAGCACACTTGTCGAGAATCAAAGCAGGCGATTACTTCGCATTGCTCGGCTACGTTGAGATGAATGACGAGCACGAGAAACTATTGCAAGAGCCACGCCATGCCGTCAGAGACAATAAGAAAGTAGCAACTTGTCTGGGCTTCGGACCACGTTTCTTGCACTCGACAGGACAGGCCTACAAAGGTGGACCAAACTCTGGGGTTTTCTTACAAGTCACCGCAGATGATACCGTCGAACTACCAGTGCCAGAACAAAAATATACTTTCAGTATTGTAAAAGCAGCGCAAGCGCGCGGAGACATGCAAGTTCTCAACGATAGAGGCAGACGCGCCCTGAGAGTACATCTCGGAGCCGACGTATCCAAAGGGCTCACGACAATTGCCACAGCAATTAAAGACGCTCTAAAGTAACACACCTCTCACCCGCTAGTTGGAGAAAGAAAGATGCAAATTGGAATGGTAGGACTTGGTCGTATGGGCGCAAACATGACTCGTCGGCTAATGGCCGGTGGTCACACCTGTGTCGTCTACGATCGCAATCCTGATCCAGGCAAAGAACTTTCAGAAGAAGGTGCAATCGCTGCTTCAAGTATGAAAGACATGGTGCAAAAACTTCAGAAGCCACGCGCTATCTGGATAATGGTTCCATCCGGAAAAGTGACCGAAGATGCAATTGCCGAACTCTCACAATTACTGGAAGCTGGTGACAGCATCATTGATGGTGGCAATTCATATTTCAAGGATGACGTCAGAAGAGCACAATTGTTGAGAGCAAACCACGTCAATTTCGCCGACTGCGGCACCAGTGGCGGAGTTTGGGGTCTCGAGCGTGGCTACAGTTTGATGGTGGGCGCGGACAAAGAAGTCTTCGATCATCTCGAGCCAATTTTCGAAACCCTGGCTCCTGGTGTTGGTGACGTTCCGACCACGTTACAGCGCGAAGGGAAAATCAACAGTGCCGAGAAAGGCTACATCCACGCTGGACCTGTCGGTGCCGGACACTATGTCAAAATGATCCACAATGGCATTGAGTACGGACTAATGCAGGCTTACGCTGAGGGTTTTAGCATCCTCGCCAGCGCCGATTCGACCGAAATTCCGACAGAACACCGCTATGAAATTAACTTGTCAGACGTAGCCGAAGTTTGGAGACGCGGTTCGGTCGTTGGCTCGTGGTTGCTCGACTTAACCAGCATGGCACTGGCAGAAGACCAACATCTTTCCGCTTACACAGGATTCGTTGAGGATTCGGGAGAAGGACGCTGGACCATCCAGGCCGCACTCGATCAAGCAGTGCCTGCAGAAGTATTGTCGGCGGCACTTTACACGCGCTTCCGCTCGAGACTGGAGCAACCGTTTGGAGAAAAATTGCTCTCCGCAATGAGATTCAAATTTGGCGGTCACCTGGAATTGAAGCCAGAAGCTAGCATGAAGAGAACACCGGTCAAAGCTGGCAACTAAATTGCCAAGCATTATTTGACTAACGCAAACCAGACGTCAGGAGAAGAAAAAATGGAAAAAGCTATGTTTGGTGCCGGATGCTTTTGGGGTGTTGAAGAAGCATTCCGCACACTTGAAGGCGTATCCGATACAAAAGTCGGATACAGCGGCGGACACACGGAAAATCCGACCTACGAACAAGTTTGTAGCGACACGACCGGACACACCGAAGTAATTTATATCGAATTTGACCCTAAAGTCATATCTTACGAAAAATTGCTCGACAAATTTTTTGACATCCACGACCCTACTCAAAAAAACAGACAGGGACCGGATGTTGGCAAACAGTATCGAACTGCGGTTTATTTCTACTCCCCGGAGCAAGAAAAAATAGCCAAAGAGAAAATCCAACAACTAGATAAATCAGGAAAATTTCGTGCTCCGATTGCCACTGAAGTGACTGCGGCAGACACATTCAATGCGGCTGAAGAGTATCACCAGCGCTATTTACAAAAACGCGGCGCAAACGTCTGTCATTGATCAGGTACTTGTATAATGGGCATTCGCTGTGGACTGTCCACTAATGGAGGAGATCGCTCATGTTGAGCATGGCAAAAAAGGTTTCGATAAGTCTCTTAGTAGCATGCATCGTCGGTTCAATGCCGTCTATCGCAATTGCAGACGGAGTTCAAAATCCGGCGTACGACAAAGCAGTAAATGCTATGAAGTCGAAGGAATACAATAACGCTATCAAAGCATTTGACGAAGCAATCGGACTGCAAGCGAATTTCGCTAAAGCATACAACCTCAGAGGGCAGTGCTTCTTCGCCCTAGGGCAATATAAATTAGCTACAAACGATTTTGCAGAAGCAATTCTTTATGACGATAAAAATCCAGAGAATTATTTGTGGCGCGGCTCGGCGGAAGTAAAAACTGGCGACCATGTCCTAGCCATTAAGGACTTCGAAAAAGCGATAAATCTTGATCCTAAGTTAGGTAGAGCTTACGCAGGAATTGGCGATTCATATAAGGCACAGGGTCAGCGCGACCTGGCCGTCACGAAATACAACGAAGCCCTCGCACAGTCCCCGAAAGATCCTGAAATCCTGACAAAGCGTGGCGACAACTTTGTAGCAATGGGACAACCGGACGCAGCTATCAAAGACTACAATTTCGCAATTCAAATCGCTCCTGAATACGGCAGTGCGTACATCAACCGTGGCACCGCATTCAGTGGCTTGTCCAGACCAGAAGATGCTTTGAAAGACTATGACAAAGCATTGGCTCTAGACCCATCAAATCCTGTTTTGCTGAAGAAGCGCGGTCATGAATACTTCAAGCTGAAGAACGCCAAAGAAGCACTTGCAGACTACAACGCCGCTCTCAAGCAAGATCCAACCAGCGCTCAACTCTACTACCATAGAGCCAAGGCACTCATGCAACTCGGCTCTGACGGCGAAGCGATGGCAAGTATGGAAGATGCACTCCGACTCGATCCGAACCAGGGCGTCTTCTACCTGACCAGAGCATTCTTGTGGCACAAGCAAGGCAAATCAATCCTGGCGCACGAAGATATCAAACGGGCACAGTTCTTTGACACTTCATTGCCTAAAGACATTAAATTCGAGCCAGACGAAAAAAATCCAGATAGATACTATGACGAGACCTATCTGTCAGACGTCAACAAAACTGGCGAAAAGGATACATCCGAAACCTTGAGACCAGAGTAAGCTCGCTCGAAATATATAGCGGAGAAGCGGGGGATTACTAACCTCCGCTTTTTCTTTGGCAAATAACTACCGCGGTACTTCCAATTAAGCTCACGTCCGACGATAATTTAGGGTGAACTGATTGATGATTGATTGATCGAAGTTATGCCCATAGAGACATTTGATGGAAAACGAAAGACAGAGAGACGCCAGAAAGCGCTGGGAAATTTACAAGATGGCTGGCCAGCAGGCATATTTGCAAGGTCAATCACTGCAGGCCGAGCTGAGTTGGCTTAGTTCGCTGGAAGAAGCGGAGACATTGGGTGAAAACAGCCAGCAATTAGTGATTTCACTTGAGGGTTTGGCTGAAGTCTATTGGCAACAAACAAAATATGCAAACGCAGCTCCACTCTGCCGAAGACTATTGCGCATATACGAAACCTCGCTCGGTGCGGATCATATTGATGTTGGTGTGATCGCAAATAATTTGGCGATGCTCTACCACTCTTGGAAGAAACATGATGATGCTGAGCGATTCTATCGTCAGGCCCTTTCTATCAAGCAACAACACCTACCTGAAAATCATCCGGATCTGGTCAATTTGCTTGCCAGTTATGCACGACTTCTTTACGAGACCAACCGAAAAGAAGAAGCTGAAATGCTGAAAGCCACATCCCAAGTATTGGCGCCAACCTGGAAGCGTTCTGGCAGCTGGACTGCATTGAAATAAAGAATTGCATCAGTCCAGTTTTCACAATCAAAATTCTTTTTCAAAAACACCAACTTTTCTGGTATCAGAAGAGAATTTTGGGCAAACTTATTATAGAGAAAAGTTAAAACACGACCGGCGAGATTGTGGATAAAGAGACAATAACGCCGTCCCTGATAAGCGGGCTTAAGATCTCATCGAGCATAGCCCGCCGGTCGTGCGTCTATTATTCTTTTCACCGCCGCTGGTGGCACTATCCAGGTGGCATACGCACGTCACGACGAAGTTTGTAAGGCACAGACACTCTCAATTCGTCGAGGGCATCGTCCAGGCTGATCTCATTCTTCGCCGCATGCTGAAGCGCTCGCTCGCCATCATTCACTGTGATTGCACGATGCCTGATCAAAAATTGACAGCGCAACGCGGCCAGTAACGTCGCCTCATCGATAGCACCAGCTACGACAAGCATTTTTCCGATTAACGCTGGATATCTAGTGCTCAACTCGATCGCGCGGGTGATCTGCATATCATCAACCAGTCCGCATTTACGCAGTAATTCACCGATCAAGATTTTCTGCTGATCTCCGTCTTCAAAATCCTGAGAAAGTTCAGCGAGACCGGCAACTTTGCGCAAATCTTTTACTGCTATTCCTAATTCCAAGTCGCCGCCGAGGACTTTTTCTTGAAGCACGAGTACTGTTTCTAGAACATTTTCCGTCAATAGTCCCAACTCGACCATCGCCGCTCCAACTGTAATTCTTCGCTCCAGTCCGAGTTCCAACGCATTCATAAGGTCGCTTTCAGTCAATACTCCAGCCAACATCAAAAACTCACCGAGCCTAATTGCTCGGCGTCCTGCTGCATTTGATTTTGGTTTGGTAGCAAGCTTGAGTCCTGATGCTGCCGAATGAAGCTCTTTGGCGCCAGAGACATAGGTGAGGTTGCCGTCACGAATCATGCGCTGCACTTCTAATACTTTGGCTAGCACTGAATGTGATATCACACCTTTTAAAATCAAAACTCGACCAAGTGGTAAATTCGAATCGTATCCCTCGCGCTGCGCCTCATCTAATTGTGCGCGACTGACTAACTGACTGTCTACTAAAAGCCCACCCAGACTGCTTGGCGCCAGATTGTTGTGTGAGCGCGTTCGCCAACCTAGTCGAGCCAGCGCATCTGAAATAGGTATGCACTCAGACTTTGCAATAGGGACAGCAAGCTTAGCTTTTGCCAGCGGCAAATCCCAGATTTTCATCATGGACTGTAGTGCGACGGTGAGATTTACGTCCGCCTCAGACACCTTATTCGACAGAATCAAGGCCCGGCCCAACGGCACGCCCAATTGAAGAGCGTCTCTAATCGAATTATCTAATTCGGTTCGTTTTAGAAAACCAAGTTCGATTAGTAATTCGCCGAACAGAGGAATTTTGCTCGTCATAATATGCCCCGACCTATCGCCACATCCAGTTTGACCAGACGTCGAAATAGTACCAGAGAGATGGATGTCAGGCTATTAAACGAGGCATTCCAGACATACTACCTGTCGCGCTCGACGCCAGCGACAACAAAGTTTGCTGCCATCGCCTGGCGCAATCCTATGCCAATCAGAGGGGCAGGATCAGGCAGATTACGCGGAAATAGAGGCAAGGCATTGTTTTCAAAATGCCCAACCAGGTGCAAAACTTTTCCACGCCCGAATGAAAATACGACAGCTAAGATACCCTGCCTGTCAGGGTCGAGACCAACCAGATCACGACTGACAGCTAGTACTTTGACTGCATCCGTTTTCAAAATCCGAACAGTATGACTTTCATCGTCAAGCTTCCAAGAAGCGTTGCTGACTGTTCCTCTCATTATTTCTTTTTCTGGAAATGCAACAGCCGCATCGACTACGTTGCCTTTGCTCTTGCCGCCGTTCCAGACGACAAAACCCGGGAAAGTCTGAGTGAGCATGTTGTCCAGCGCCCAGTCGGTGGTGAGTAAATAGCCTCCACGAGCGACGAAATCGCGCAGCCCTTGTAAGGAATTGCGCGGTAATTTTCCGGCACAGTTTATGACGATTACTTTTGTGCGGTCCAGTCCAATTCCTGAAAGTTGACCTGCACCAATTGTCGTGTGAGGTATACCTAAATTGTTGAGAGTGCGGTCTGACTTATCCCATTGACCTTTAATTTCTAAAACTTCAATCGGATTTACCGACGCAACTTTCAGCGAAAACTGCGGATGCGTCTTATTGAGCCAGGCACGATAAGTATCCTGGTCAACGCGAGCGGATTTTGGTTTGCGCGTGATAGGTTCGGTTAGGGCAATTCCGGCAGCAGCAAAAGCGTCGTTAGAAGTTGCTCCTGTGACTCGCATCACACCACCTTCCAAAAACGACGTTCCCGACTTAACACTGCCTGCGGTATCAGACTGCAAGTCCGGATTTTTTGTGCGCACAGTCATGGTACTGCGCCCGACGACGTCAGTTTCACCCACAACGCTGGCGGCATTTTTAGCTCTATTGTTGAAAGAGGGTGCAGCAGAAGGCATTTGAGCCTGCGCAGAGGCAACAACAAGCGTCAGCCAAACTGCCGACGTCATTGCCGCTAGTGTTTTGGGTAGCACTTTTGCCTCATTTCAGAATTACGAAAATCCCGTAGCCATTCGCCCAGAG
>JACMKL010000354.1 GCA_014380105.1 Candidatus Melainabacteria bacterium | reverse complement strand
TTTTGGATCATTTACAGGTAAAGCATTGAAAGCAAAAATTCCATACATTGAAGCATCAATGTTCATGTCGAGGTCATATCCGGTGGCGGTGCGCTTTGCCATGCGACAAAAACGCCCTTGCTCTTCGCTCCACATATGTAGTTTCATCGCAGCGCGAATTTCATCTGCGCCCTTCTTGAATTTTTCATGCGAATCCATCTCACCTAGTGCGTGCGCAAAAGATGAAGCAGAATCGAGTCCAGCAATTACGGATGCCACAGTGAAGAGATGGACGCCATAACGCTCTTCCCACAGGTCATGAGAAGGCAGGGGCAGCCCGGTTTCTTTGTCGCGATACTCCAAAAGGAAATTTCCGGCATTTTCGACCAGACGCTTAAATAAATCCGCGCAAAACTCGACGTTTCTGAATTTCTTAAAGTGATGCCATAGGGACCAGATTACGAGCGCAGTCTCGTCTTCTTGAATTGGAAGGACAGCCTCGCCATTATTCACCCACGAATGCCAGCTCGATGCCAACGAACGGTCCGGATTGTACTTGTGCAACAAGTAACCTTCCGGCTTTATGACGTCATGACAAAATTTAAAAAATCTCTCGGCAGGAGCTCGGTATCCGGCCTTACTCATACTGTAGGCAACAAGTGCACCATCGCGCGGCCACATATAAGAATAAGTGTCGCGTGCAAATTGAGCAATGTCGTGATCGTTGGCGGCGATGATGGCACCCCCGTCGTCAATTTGCGTTTTAATAACGAGCAAACTGCGCTTGAATAAGTCAATTACTTTCTGGGGCAAATTTTGGAAATCAATGTATTCAGGATTGACCCAGAGTCGCCAATAGTTTTGATTACGTGCGATAAATGAGCCCGGCGTTCTGCGCGCCACTTCAGTGTTTAGCTTAGTGACGTCCTCATAGTTAGTGCCAAAGCAGATCCAGTGATAGGCTATCGCTTCCTTGCCGGCGGGCACAGAAGCCGAGATGCGCACGGTAGAATCGACCGAGCCTTGTGCGATGCCGTTGTTGCCGAGTTCGCCATCTTCAGCGTCTCGCCAGGTCCCGTCGGCTCCAAATCCTTTTTTGCCTGTCGACCACTGCTCAACTCCGACTGCATCTTTGCCTTTGCAGTTAATGAGAAACCAGCGATTCTTCTTGTAGTGAATCAGTGACTTAGTGGCAGGATCGTAATAGGCAGTATCACCCACCTCATTTTCAGAAATATAGAAATCGTGATTGAAAAACAAACGAACATCACGGTCCTTACCGCTTAAATCATGAATGCGAATCTCGCGTATAAAAATATCGAATTCAAAATCGACAGTGTCGTGAACACGCAGTTCGAGCTTGAGGTCCTCATTTCGAAGAAAAACATCGGTGACGAGCGACTCTTTCATATATTTGCGCTCGATTTGCCAGCTGCTGCCGACCCAAGCGAACTTGCCATCTGCCCAAACGCCAAAACGCGAGCGACTGCCCATGGTCTGATTTTCCTGACCAACGTGAGGATAGTAGATATCCCTCAGGCAATATTCCTTGTCAAAATTGATCAGCACACGGCCATTGCCAACGGGAAGGTCTCTCGGCATTCTCAAACCTCATTGCTTTCTTTCCATAAGCCTTATGCCACCTGTAACCAACCTAAAACGGTCACTAGAATTCATAGTGGAAGGATGGAAACTAAAGAATTGACTGACGCGTTTAACTTGTGAACGCTCAGACGGTGCGATAATTAAACAGTCTGGCAAAACCGGTAGCCTTTTAATGGCAACTTTCGCTCCGACAATTTTAATTCGGCAGGCCAAGGGGTGGCTCTACTACCTCTTCGGCAAATATGACGCGTCCATAGACGAATTTTCCTCGATCATCAAGTCAGCGCCCAATCATGCTCCCAGTTGGAAAGGTCGGGGACTGGCGCATTTCAAGTTGCGAAACACAGATCAGGCTCTGAGTGACCTCAGTAAGTACATAACTTTTGATAGCTCCAATTTTCGTGTCTACATGACACGCGCTGACGCATACTCGGAGAGGGGTCATTATGACCTGGCCGTTGAGGATTACACGCAAGCACTAAAACTAAAACCGGATGAATTTCCGGCGTATCACATTTATTTGGATCGCGGTGCAGCGTCGATCATGTTGAAAGACTATGAGAAGGCAATTGAGGATCTCAATAAAGTTGTCGCATCAAAACCTGATTCTATTGAAGGTTATCAGAGTCGTGGCATTGCACACCGCCTGAATAATCAACTCGATAAAGCACTGTCTGATTTCGATAAAGTTTTAGGAATTGATTCGAAATATCATCAGGCGCACTACCAGAAAGGGCTTCTGTATAGCGATTTGAGACAGTACGAAAATGCCGTTGACTCACTTACGAAATCAATTAAAGTAAATCCGAAATTTCTCGCAGCTTATTTTGAGAGAGCAAATGCGCACATGGAGAATAATCGTTTTGAGCAGGCGATTTCTGATTACAATTTGTGCGTTGATTCGGATCCTAAATCAGGTACTCCTTATCACATGCGCGGATTGGCTTTTTTGCGTAAGGGTGATTTTGACCAGGCACTTTCGGATCTTGCAAAAGCATTAGCCAGACAGGAAGGCGATGTCCGCATCCTCACCGATAGAGGAATTGCGTTCTATCACAAAAACTATTTTGACCTCGCGCTTAAAGATTTTAATGCAGCAATTGCGATCAATGCAAAATACTGGCGCGCTTTTAGTATGCGTGGACTATTGCATGGTACTTCTTCCAAGCGAGACATGCAGCAAGCTCTGGACGATTTCGAATCAGCGATAAAATTTGCCCCAATGGAATCAGAAACTTACAACAATCGTGGACTTGTGCTTGATGAAATGGGCGAATATGAAAGTGCAATCTCTAGCTTTGATGCGGCTTTGCAGATCAATCCCAGAATGTCCAACTGCATTTTCAATAAGGCAATAACGCAACATAAAATTGGCATGTTGGAAGACGCGCTTCGAAATTACGACCAGGCAATCAAACTAAATTCGTCACTGCGGGCGGTGCATCTCAGACGTGGACAAGCACGCCATCAGGTTGGTCAAGTCAAAGAGGCATTGGAAGATTACAACGTTTGGGCAAAAGAAAATCCCAATGATGCAGAAATTTTTGTTTTGAGAGGAAACGCACTCACTGAGCTAAGTAAGCACAAAGAAGCGATGAAGGATTACAACCGCGCGATCGAACTAGATCGTTTCAATGCGGTTGCGATTATGCATCGCGGAATTCTGAAACTAAAAACAGGAAAAGCAAATGACGCATTGATAGATTTCGATCAAGCAATAACGCTCAATCCCTGGCTAAAAGGCTCTCACGAAGGGAAAGCACAGGTTTTTCATTCACAAGGGAAATTTGAAGAAGAGCTGCAAGAGTATGGTGAATCAATACGTCTGGATGGCTCCAACGCACATCCATTTTTAAAACGCGGACGCTTGCTCGCTACTACGGGCAAGCATCGCAGAGCGATTTCTGACCTTATGCAAGCGCAGGATCTTTTACTTAGAAACGGCGATAGAGAGGAAGCTGCAGAGCTGTCCAAAGAAATTGCTGAGCTTCAAAAAACTGAGAAAGAAACATCAGGCAGCGACAAATAGTTGCGGCTACGAGCTACAGCACTCTCAAAATTTCAAATACGAACAAACTAAAGACTGAGCCTGCAATGAAGGTTGCAACAATCATCATCCATACTAAGTGAGCTTGTCTGGGCGTAAAACTTTTGACGACGCCAATGCGTGTAGCAATAAAATAAAGAAGCGACATTAACAGGAATAGAACGAACCACGGTCTAAATGTGGTTCCGTTCGGAATAAACTGAGACGAAGCCAAAAGTATTGCAGCAAGAGGAAAGCTAATTACCGACACGTAATCAGAGCCGCGCAGTCGCGAGCTTTCCGTGTGGGTAGCTTGTTTGATGTGACCAGCCGCTGAAGATAAATTGCCCCAGAAACTGGCGCGTAAGTGTTTTGAATCGGTTGCCGCTCCACCCGAGCTGTTGGGTGTGGGGTTCTCATCGGCCACAGTAAATTCCTCCACTAGGATTTGCTTCTATTATTCCCAAAGTATCCCCAAATTGCACTTGCGCTGATCTCAGGCAATTGCGGCTGATAATCAGCCCCCGATTATTCTTTATATAGCGTTTTTTTGAGGTGTTGTGCATTTGTGTCTTAATGCACCATATCACTTCTTCTTTAGCAATCTCAAAATTGTCAGAAAAACACTGAAGAGAGCTGCCAAAAAACCACCCACGACCCCTGCAGCAATTCCAGTTTGCCAATCGCGCTCTAATTTGATCGGTACGGTAACACCTTGCTCTGTGAGCGCGTCGCGCAGGGAAACATCGTTGGCAGAGCTCGACTTGAGCGCACTGATTGCTTGTTCTGGGCTGAGACGACCTCGTTTTACGAGGTTGTGGCATCTTTCCGCGTTGCGTCGAGCTGATTCTGAGATCAATCCGGAGTCAACCAAAAAAGATGCGCTTCGATGACTGTCGGTGAGCATGACTTGGTAGGCAACCGATAAATCTTCCTGGTTTAACAGTCCAGATGCACTAAGTAAATCGACGAGGCGACCACCCGAGCGTGGTGCTTTCGCTGCAACCTGTTCGCGCTTAGGGTGTTTCTGTGGTGTGACCGGAGTTTTTTCTGAAGAAACTGTCGATGGAGTTTTTTCTTCTTCTAATTTTACTTCTACATCGGTTTTTATCTCGGCGCTTTTTTGCGCTGCATTGATAGTTTCAACCACAGTCTCCGGTTTAGCATCTTCTAAGACACTTGCATCCGGAGCACTTTCGAGTATGGCATTGACTAGAGCGGAGACGTCGCCCG
The DNA here is from genome assembly GCA_014380105.1 of Candidatus Melainabacteria bacterium. Classification (GTDB taxonomy): domain Bacteria; phylum Cyanobacteriota; class Vampirovibrionia; order Obscuribacterales; family Obscuribacteraceae; genus QKMZ01. The sequence continues at coordinate 1,691 of JACMKL010000354.1, read as the reverse complement.
TTTCCTCGAATACGCTTAATTTTGAAATTTTCTCTTCTTTGCTCTCTTTTTTCTTTGCCTTCGGCGTTTTCTTTATTAGCTCCTCAAGGGCATCGGCATGCGGAGCTGCAGCTACCTTAGCGTCTGCTTGCAACGCTCTTTGCAGATTAACGATTTCATCAGCAACATCATCATTGGTTCTGAGCGCTTGCTGCTTTGTTTGGTCTCCTGCCTTCATCCATAAAGAGAAGGCTGCTTGCAATTCATTGATTGCATCGGCGTGATTGAGTTCGCCTTTAGCGACCTTCGCCTGAATAGCGCTGATGCTTGGGAAAAAGTTAGGCGAGAGTGCACCTTGAAACACCAGAGTGCTTCCCAATGGTGTGCCATGCTCAAAACTAGTCTTGAGCGCGTCATCGACTTGCTCTTCGCTAACGAGATTCGAATCGATCAAAAGATCAACCAGATTATTTTTTCCCTTTCCGTAAGTAGGTCTGAAATCCAATTGGTCGAGCGCATCCTGAACAGACGAGCCAGACTTTTCAATTCGCTTCAAAGCTTTCACTGCTGATTCCAACTGAATTTCGCCATCGCGAATCAATGATTGAAGGTCGAGAGCTGAATGGAGTAATTTCTCAGTCACGCAGCCAGAGGAGATCAAAACTCTCCCGATTGGGATGTTTAATCGTTTGGACACTTGAATTGCTTCTGTAATATCTGAAGACGAAACAACGTCAGCTCTCACAAGCATGTCACCGACTTTTATCATTCTGTCGTCTTCAGGCAAAGTAAGCGACTCCATATAGGACAGAAAGGTAAACGGTCCTGTCAAGACCGTCAAAAACTCCACATAATAACAGCTTATCAGACGGAGCGTCGACACTTAACTGTGGATGCTAAGGCAATGCTGTATAGCACCGTATCTGGTACTACATTTAGAGGCGTAAATGCGTCAACTGTTCAGGTACTCTTATCGAATTCTAATTCATAAACGTCTTGTCTTCATTCGATTAGGCTGGATGTCATGAGAAAGTGTGATATTCTTTCGAGCCAGATTGCTAGCGAATTTAGGAGTCCTCCTTCAGATGTCATCTTCCGGTCAAGCGGACAGCGTGTCGATCCCCTTCGACCTTTCCAAACACTTGATGTCAGACGTACGTGCCCTTCAGAGGTTTGTTGACGCGAACCTGCTTGCCTTTGCGCGCTGTGACATCCACGGTCGTTTTTATGAAGTAAATCAAGCCTGTGTGGAGATGTTCGGCTATTCTCGAGAAGAATTGGAAAGTGGAACAATCCGCTGGAATGAAATTACGCCACCTGAGCACACTTTCGCCGATCAGGGTGCGATAGCTGAATTGATGAAGACTGGCAAAGCCGGTCCATTCCCGAAAGAAATCAATCATAAGAATGGCACCCGCGTCCCTCTACTGGTGGGCGTTGTCACATTGCCTGACAGTAAAGAAGAAGTTTTATGCTATTTCATCAATCTCTCGGAAGAGAAAATTACTGAAACTCGTCTAATGCTTGAAGAGTCAAGATTTCAGCTGCTTGCAGAAAATCTTCCTCAATTAGTCAATGTTGTAACCGCAGACGGGCAGGTCCTCTACGGTAATCGACAATTCATCGAATATACAGGTATTACTCCCACACCTGAATCGCCATCGTTTTGGACCGACTGGGTGCACCCTGCCGATCAAGCTTTGATGAGCTCC
>JACMKL010000353.1 GCA_014380105.1 Candidatus Melainabacteria bacterium | reverse complement strand
TGCTGTCGCAATCTTCTTATGGTTTGCCTGAAATAAATCGTTCTGCAATCAAGGGCTCGAAGCTGGTTGCAAATCCTGGTTGTTATGCCACTTGCTCGATTTTGTCTTTGGCACCACTTTTGAGTGCAGGATTGATTGATGAAACAACTTTGATTGTGGATGCAAAATCGGGAGTGACGGGGGCCGGTAGATCGTTGTCTTTGGGCATTCACTACAACGAATGCAACGAATCGATTAAAGCTTATAAAGTGGCTAGCCATCGGCATACGCCAGAAATCGAGCAAGCCCTCGGTATGTTTTCTAAGTCATCCCTAGCTATTTCATTTACACCACATCTGGTGCCGATGAACCGTGGCATTTTATGCACAGCGTATGCTTCGCTTTATAAGAATATAGAGATAAATGATCTTTATAATCTATATAGGGAATTTTACAAAGACGAGCCGTTCATCAGGATTTACGATCCTGAGTCTGGTGAGTATAGATTTCCCGAAACTAGATGGGTGAAGGGCTCAAATTTCTGTGACATAGGTTTGAGCGTCGATAAGAGAACTAACCGAGTGATTGTTGTCGGAGCGTTGGACAATCTTGTGAAAGGCGCAGCTGGACAGGCAATTCAGAATATGAATATCCTGTTTGGTTTGGATGAAACATCTGGCCTCAAACAAGCGTCTATATTCCCAGCTTAACAAAAAGAAGTTTCGCCCAAAATTGTTTGCACACATTTTCAAAAACGTGTATTCTGATTTTTAGTAAGGAAAACCGAAATGCAATTTACTCTTATCCTCAACAGCGACAACCGAAGAAGTCCACGACGCGTCAAGCGCTCGGGGATAACTTGCATGTGTTGATATAGACCACGCACAGACCTTTCCATCCCCGAGTACCTCTGACGGACTCGGGGATTTTTCTTTGTTGCCATTGCTGATTTAAGGAGACTACGAAATGAACTCACTCGCTACCATCATCGACGCCCACGCTCTAGCAGTTCAGGGCAAGGTATTAGAAGCACCATTTACCGGTAGCGTGACGAGCGCCAAAGGTTTCCACGCCGCTGCCGCGCATATCGGCATCAAGCGCAAAAGAAAAGACCTCGCTCTTCTCTGGAGTGAAGTTCCTGCAAACGTGGCTTGTGTTTTCACCACCAATGTTATGAAAGCAGCTCCAATCATCTGGAATCAGCAAGTTGTTGCTCAATCCGGCAAAATTCATGGAATCGTCATCAACAGCGGTAATGCGAATTCCTGCACTGGCGAACAAGGTCTAGTCAACACAGAAGTGATGGCTAAAACTTATGCAGCATGCATGGGCGTCGACGCCAAAGAAATTTTGGTTTGCTCCACCGGTGTAATTGGCGTCCAACTGCCGATGGAAATCATCACCAAAGGTATCATCTCGACCAGCCTCAGTATGGAGCATTCTCCATTAGCAGGACAACTGGCAGCCGAAGCAATCATGACCACCGACACTTACACGAAGCAAATTTCTGTCGTGTTTGAAGTTGATGGAAAAAAAGTTGTGCTCGGCGCAATGGCAAAAGGCAGCGGCATGATTCACCCTAATATGGCAACCATGCTCAGCTTCATCACCACTGATTTGAACATTGCTCCTCACTTGCTTGAGAAGGCATTGAAGGAAAGCACTTGCGATACCTACAACATGATCTCTGTCGACGGCGACACCAGCACCAACGACATGGTCGCAATCATGGCAAATGGTCTTGCCGGCAACACCATGATTGAATCTGAAGATGACGGCTATTTCGCTTTCTGCTCAGCGCTCAAAACTGTCAATACACACATGGCGAAAGTCATTGTTCAAGACGGCGAAGGCGCTACCAAATTTTTGGAAGCCCAAGTAGCGAACGCAACTAGCGTTGACGACGCCAGATTGCTTGCTCGCTCGATTGTTTCTTCCAGTCTTGTGAAGACTGCCTTCTTCGGCGAAGACGCAAACTGGGGAAGAATTATTTGCGCAATGGGCTACAGCGGCGCCAAATTCGATCCTGCTACTGTGTCAATTTCTTTGAAAAGCGCAGGCGGCGTAATCAACTTGCTCTCTGGTGGCGAACCAGTTTGCGTCAACGAAATCTTGGCTAAGCAAATTCTCGCTGAGAAAAGCATCATTATCGAGGTCGACATGAAGTCGGGCGAAAGTTCAGCCACTGCTTGGGGCTGTGACTTGAGTTATGACTACGTGCGGATCAACGGCTCTTACAGAACATAGGTGGTGACATGACATTGGGAACTTTTAAAGGCGCAATCATTCAAGAAAATTTTGGCACACTGCCAGATATTTCTGGTGGCTTGGGCACCGATGGCGATCCACTGGTTGTGATCAAATTTGGTGGCAATGCCATCCTCAATGAAAATGTTCTGGAGCAATTGGTCGAAGATACAATTTCTTTGATCGATCGGGGCGTTAAAGTCGTGCTCGTCCATGGTGGCGGAACCGCAGTCAATGACGCACTGTCCGCAATCGGTAAAACAACTCAGAAGATAGCTGGCTTGAGAGTGACTGATTCTGAAACACTTTCGGTCGCGGTGAAAGTCTTCTCCGAAATCAACGAGAAGCTCACGCAGAAATTCGTGGAAAGGGGAGCGCAGGCTTTAAGCTTTTGCTCGCAGTCAGTAAATCCATTAATTAGTAAAAAAATGGAGATGTTGGACGCTGAAGGTAATGCTGTCGATCTCGGATGGGTCGGTGAGATCGTTGACGTCGACGTGACACCACTGGACAGGTGGGTATGGGCTGGTTGGATGCCAGTCGTCTCACCGTTCGGCAAAGATGCCAGCGGGCAACTCTACAACATCAATGCCGACCATGCCGCACTTGCAATTGCGACGCATTTGAATGCAGACGCACTGATCTTCCTGACTGATGTTCCTGGCGTACTTAGAGACGTTCAAGATCCGTCTTCACGTATCAGTCATCTCACTCCGAAGCAAGCCCAAGTTTGCCTGGAAGAGGGCACCATTTCAGGTGGCATGCTTCCGAAGATCAAAAGTTGCCTGGTCTGTCTCGACAAAGGAGTCGAGAAAATCGCCATTCTAAATAGTTTCTCCCCACATGCCCTACTGAATGGCTATTCTGCGCCAGAGAAATACGGTACGTTGCTGACGCGGGCTGGCTAAATTAAGAATTACTGATTCAGGACCTTGTTGTTGGCGCCATTGTCATTGATGTCTACTTTTGATGGACTGCGATAAGTGATTTGATTGTTGTGGCCGTTGACGGTGATTTCGTCAACGGTGTCGCAGCTGATCACGTTGTCGTGTCCATTTACAACCAGGTCGTTGATTTTGCCGAGCAAGTGAATCTGGCTTCTGTGCGAGTTGACGACAGCGTCTCCGCCACGGCACCGGTAGCTGACGGTTTGATTGCTGGTGTTCAGGACGAGATCGTGATTCGGACCGTTGTCGATAATGGTGGCAGCTTCGCGCTTGTTGCCTATGTTTACTGAATTGTTTGCGCGGATTGTAGTTGTTGTCGCCACGTTGTTGGTGGCATGACCGCTGATGTTGACGCCCAATGTCGTCGCCAATTTCGCGATGCGCACTTTCACCGAACCTGTGCCTTTGGTGCCAATGTTGTCGATTTCCAATTTATCGACGCGGGCAAGCAATGGTTTTCCTTCTATACGTTTTCCATATACTGAAGTTTCGATAATGGCAACTTGTTGTTCAAGGCTTAAGGTTGAAGTGCTATTTCCGGCAGTGCTGGCTTGATTGATAATCACCGAACGACCTGGTCCATTGGAGCGAATATTGACATGTTGTTTTTGCGCAGAATCTTTGATGTCGATGCCGCCAGGTGTGATGTTTACAGTCTGGGCATCCTGTCCGCGCTTTTGCACTGAAATCCCGTTTGGACCAATGCTGACAGACTCGTCGCCGTTTTGAACATTGAATTGTGCCAGAGCCGAGATACCGGTCTGTGATAGGGCAGCCACCGCAAAACCAATCACAGCAAGAGTTTTATTCATTTGCATATTTCTCCGGACATTGTCGCGCACCAATTTTGTATTGGAAAAGTCAGATTGTACAGTCTCCCGTGGCGTTTTGGTCAAGTCTGCATAATTCCACAGTGTTTACCTTTTGCCTGTTCCTTATGATGCCGTCAGTGGAGATGACGGAGATTCGGCATGACACGTTTCAAAAACTTCGAGGTATCTTCGGCTATAAAAGATGTCGAGATTGCCTCAGATTGGACACAGAAAAATTTACTCGCCCCTTTTCTCAATGCTGCCTGTGTTGAACCTATAAATGCCTTATCCGGCGCTGCAGAACGCGCTGCCGGAAGTCATCATGCTCACCGAATTGCGAAAATGGACACAGCGTCGTGCGCGCAATTTTCCGCGGAATTTTGGTCGCAGTCAATTGCATCTGGCCTGGGCTCAGTTATTTCTTATGCTTGTGCCGGAAGACTGGCAGGTGGTGGTTTGCGGTCAATAGGCTCGACACTGGCTTTAGAAGGTACTGCTGCCAAAATTGCCTGCAATCAATCAGTCGCTCAAATCGTTGGAGCGGGAATTTATGATGCAAATAGAGATCTCCAAGCCAACGAGACACATCTCGGAAATGGTCTTGGTGGTGCGGCTTCATTTGGTGCACTGACAGTTTTGGGACCAGGGTCGAGCAAATATTTTTCTGCGTATGGACTGCTTTATAGAGGAGTGTCTGGTGGCGTCAGTACAGTGATTGGAGATGGTATCGCGCATCCCGCGCGCTTTTACGATAAATCTCCGAAGGGAGAGCAAGTCGCAGCTGGTACTTTCCTTTCCGGTGCCTTCATGAATATGCTATTGCCGGGTGCACACGAGGGAATTGCGCGATTACACGATCGAGCCAGTCTGTCCTTCGGAAAGGGAATTGCGCTTGATAGATATCTAAAGGTGGAGAGAGAAACAGCTCTCAACCTGCGCCCTGAATTTTCGTTGGACAAAATCATGGCTGAGCATCGCTGGACTCGTATTCAGACAAATGCTGAAACGAGCAATTTCAATCATCGAAAAGATCTGGTATCACTTCGCTCGAGTGATTTTGGCTCGACAGGCATTAAGGATTTAGTGCATGAACTTCAACACAGGCGCGAGGCAAGGGCGGGAATTGCCGAGCCCGGATATCTGCGCGCCAAAGAATTACTGCTCAAGAATGATCTTAGCGGTGCCTGGAGCGTTTTTCGTGCAAACAGAATGGGTCAGGAGATTCGCGCCAGACTCGCTGAGCAAGGAAAATTCGGACCGGAAAATAAAACCGCTCAGATTGCAGAACTTAAAGCTAGCATTCCGAAAGCGTTAGCCAGAGAAGGCACCACTTATGAGGCACTCTGGCGCGAGGAGTTTTTGACGTTCGCCAAATCCAAGGGTGAAAGCAGACCAGAAATAGATTACTCGGGAAAAAATATCAATCCTGAACTAGAAGCTGCGCATGACAAACTGCTCAATTTGATGATGGCCAAAGAGCCCAAGATTGAAAATTGGCTCTCTTGGATAATTAAACGCTCAGACCTCGAGCCGCAAAAGGTGACACAGATATTTGATTCTATGTCCAAAATTGTGAGTAATAAAAATCCACTGCCAGAACAAATGAACGCCCACAATCTAGTACGCAGGTCACTTTATCAAATTTTTGATCCAAACGAAATCAGGCAGGGCTATCATCCAACATGCTCACTGGCAGCTCTCGAGCACGTCACATATTCGAAACATCCAGAAAACGCGGCGAAATTATTGGCAGAAGTCTTGCGTGAAAGGCGATACATCACTAAAGATAAGACGCCCATTTCTATTTCTGAACTGAATATTCTTCCTGAAAAATATTGGCATCGCTCTCATGGCAATCAGCTGTTTCAAAACACGGCTGCTAACATTTATTGGCAACGACAGCCGAAATTCGAAGCTTTGCCTGATGGCAGAATTATTCATAGCACGCCTGGTCCGTATGGACTAATCAGCTATGAAAGGCACCACACTAAAGATCTCTATCAGACACCATATTCACTTGTCGAAAAAGCGACGGGCACACAAATAGTGTCGAAATCTCCAGACGAACTTGATTTGGTGCGAAGTCCTTCACTAAATTATCATGGTATCAATGATGTCTACCGACAGATAAATGGTGCTACTAGTGGTGACATTTGTTTGCCTCCTCGAATAGCTTCGCCTGACGAAATGCGCACTGCCCTGGTTGACAGAAAGCGGGACGGTTTATTACCTGTGATTATCGCAGTTGATACCAGACACAAAGCGTTTGCGCCTGATCATCAGACTTCTGGGTCTGGCGGACTGCATTCTGTTGTCGCCACTAAATTCGATGCCCACGAAAATGTGGTGTCTATCTTTAATCCCTGGGGGTATTTTACGCCCAAAATGGATTTGAAAGATTTATGGCAAAGTACGCAACCTATCGATTAGACTAACAAAGTCTCAGTTCGTGGATGCTCATGGAAGCCAATAACATAGGTTGTATCAAGCGTTTGCCCTTGCCTGCGGGATGGGAATTGACAAAGGAAGCGCTCGGGCAATTCGGCAATAGCTTCCTATATAACTATGCGCCCGCCAATGTGCCAAATTTGCAGCTGTCTATCTTCTATCGCGGAATGAATATTCCAACTGTCTCCGGCAATTCTTTCTTGCGCGTGCTACGCAAGGAGCCGCACAAGCTGAGTTCCGAGACTATACTCACGGTCACTGATGTCCTGGGCAATGTTGGTCAGCCCGATCTCTATGATTTGCAAACGGCATGCACAATTCAACTGTCATCACGCATGGTGCTTGACGTTCGTGGCATATTTCCGGAGTTTGATCTTGCTAACCGGACTGTTTTTATTAATGGTGGCGCCGATGGTTGCGCGATTATCGAAATAATTCTCTCGTCACCCAGACCGATATATGCCAAGAATGAAGCATCCATAGATGAATGCCTTCAAAAGATTGAATGGGCTGAACTAGATATTTAGTACTGTCTAGGGCGACCAAACTTGCTTGTCACGGATGCTTCGGTAATGAAGAGTCGTCCGGTAGATTGGTTGTCGTTTAAAATTGCAGGCGCAACATGCGCTTGTCTTGCTGGCTGGAAAATTTGCTGAATGGGAGCTGCTGGAGTGACGCCTGCTTTGACTGCATCAACTGCATTGCCCATGTGACCGAAAAAGAAGAACAGTGCCAAGAGAAACAATCCACCGGCTGCAACGGCGCCACCTGCGATCAACTCTTGATATTCTTCGAAACCGCTCACTAAAAATCCCCTCTGGTGGTTTGAACGGCAGGATGCATCTTTTAATCCATTGCCTGCCGTTGCACAAAGCCCAACGCCTGAGCCAGTGACAGATTTAACTATAGGCGGCGCAGTCGCGTTCGCAAAGTCTTTGCAACGTCATGAAACTGAAATTTCTCACATCTTGATAGCCCGGTTAAAGGCTGAGCAGGCTATGCTTGGCGCCTTTTCTACCGCGGTATAAATATCGACTCGTCAGGACGAAAGTGCCTGTCAATGTGTGTCTTGTACAAATGGCAACGGACATTGCCCGCTGAAAAACGCGCGCAGACTAGATGAACAAATTGAAAGAATCGCTCTCAATTCAAAATAAATTTTTTGAGGGTTATTGTCCGAGCAAAGCCCACTGGGAAATAACAAAGATTGAGGTGATGATGGCAGCAAAGGCAATCCAGCCAACAGCCTTTCCTGGGGCAGAGCGGATCACAATGAATGCAAGAGCTGCAATGGCGACGTTTGCCAGGGCAATCAATTTACTGGCGGTCGGATGAAGCGTAATCGCCATAAAGACTCTGTGCACTACATCCGGTGCGAATTCGTAGATGGCACTGACGCCCAGCATCATGCACCCAACGATGGTGGCCGGTGATTGGAGCACTCGCACAATTTCGTTGAGTTCTTCTGTCAACGACATCGGTTGAAGTGTTGTACGGGTTTCGTCCACTCTGGCAGACTGAGCCGCAATATCACTGTCAAAATTCCAATTAACCGTGTACGTGATTCTCTCTGAACTTGCGTTCATCGTTTGCAATATTTCCCAAGTAATCCAATCGCCAATTTATCGCCTGTAAAGAAGATACTACGGACATTGGCAGAGGGAAATGGGCAAACTCCCACTTGAAATGCAATTAATTGCGCTGCGGTATCATAGTCGGCGGTTAAGAGCGCCAAATTTTGTGCGCAAGGATGTTGAATTGGCTAATTATTTGGCACCAGTTGCGAATGGTCTGGGTGATCTGATCGTTTCCCTACCGGCTTTGCAGGCTCTGATTGCCACGGGCGTGCCAACCCACCTCATCACTCGCTCGCCTTTTCAGGAAGGGCTGGAGTCTAGAATTGAAGGTCTGGCGGGAGCCATTCGTGAAATTCAATTCGAGACAGCTGAGCTAAAGCCTGCGGACCACTATTTCAATTTGCGCAATCATCCTCTTCAGACTGACCACATCTGGGCATCACCAGAGTTTGAGCAGCAATATCCTGGATACAAAATAAATCACGTCTTGAAAGGTATTTGTGCAGACTTCGGTATCAATGCCGACTTCGAGCACCTGTCCCCGCTTCCTTTTAGGGCTCGCGCCGAAGCGAAGGACACAGTCATTTTTATTCCAGGTTCGGCTGGCATAGTTAAATGTTGGCCTACACAGCACTGGCTTAGTCTTGCTGAAGAGCTGCGAGCGAGGGGACAGAAGCTGGCGGTGCTTGGACAGCCAGATCGTTCTACGATTGTTCGAGATTGTCTGAATGCAGGTCTAATGCACATAGAGACGCCGACAATTATTGATGCTCTGGACGTAATTAGTTCCTCACAATGTGTCATTGCCGTTGACACTGGTTTGATGCATCTCGCTGTTCATCAAATGATGCCTACCGTTTCGTTGTTTCGATATAACGTGATGTTTCAACGAGATTATCCTCACGTAGTTTCGTTAGTTGCACCACGTTGTCATCAAAAATGTATTGATATTGAATTTTCAGCCGTTCCCAATAAGGTAATCCAGTTCGACAGATTCAAAGAAAATGAAAATCTTACTTACTGGGAAACGTGGAAGTGTGCCGCGGAGAAGTGGGAAGAAAGTTGCATGTCAGCCATCACCGTTGAATCGGTTTTAGAAGCGGTCAACCGATTGACAATGAAGAGGAGAGCGAGATGATCGAAGTTGATCATGTATATGACGCCATCATAGTTGGTGCCGGACCTGCTGGCATTAGCTGTGCGCTTGAGTGTGTCGAGAATGCCTTAGACGTCGTTGTCATCGATCGTTCCGACCGTATAGGTGGACAATTACCCTTAATTCCGGGTCCGTTGCTGAATTTTTCGGCTGGCTTTTATGTGAGCGGAGATGCGCTGCGAAATGAAATGGAGAAGGTCGCGATTCTTGCACTGTCTCAGCGCATTGTAACCGGATTGAATGTTCGATCTTTTAACTTGCAAGAGCGTACTCTCGAAACCAGTCAAGGAATTTTGAGGGCGCGCACCATTTTTTTAGCAACTGGATATCGTTTGCGCGAACTGGATATCAGCCTTTCCTACGGATACGAGACCGACATTTATTATCACAGCGGCGCATTCAAACAGAGCTTGAGAATAAAAAGCTGATCGTGGTTGGTGGCGGCGACAGTGCGTTGTTTACCGCCCTGGACATGGCAGAAATCTGCCACGATATCAAAGTGCTAGTGCGTGGTGCAAAACTAAAGGCTAGACCGGATGTGGTGGCACGTGCTGAAGCACACCCGCACATTACCATTATGTTGAATACTAATTTAAGAGCTTTAAAGGGCTCTGAGAATCTTAAATCCGTAATTGTCTCAGGGCTTGACGGAGAAAAGGAGTTACCCTGCCAGAAGCTGGTCGTCAAACTTGGATATGTCCCCAACACAGATGCATTTTCGGATCAGCTCAAAAGCGACGAAAGGGGTCATATTCTCGTTGATCAAAATTTTTCCACATCCATTGACGGCGTTTTTGCAGGTGGTGACATCGTGCAACCCGGATACGACAGAATTGCATTTGCGACAGGCAGCGGCATGATGGCTGCTAAGTCGATTCGGCAGGCAATCGGTCACAATGTTTGAAAGTTGTTACACCGTGGATGCAAACGAGCCCACCCGCTCAACGTCTTCAGCCTGTAGCAGGCTAATTAAAAGCGGTTCACCGTACGTTCACAAGAGTCGTTGTATTGTTAGTCTTGAACCCGCCTATTGTGTGAATTATGGAAGCTACAATCACCGTCCTACAATCTGCATCGAGACGCCCGGTCCAAAAGACCGCGGCAACTAAATTTTCAACAGAAGTTGCTGAAGGCAGCCATGCCAGAGAGGTTGATGTCGAGAAGATTTCTCGCGCTATCTCAATGATATTGGAAGCGATCGGCGAGGACACTCAACGACCTGGTTTGTTGGAAACTCCCGCTCGCGTGGCGCGCATGTATCAAGAGCTCTGCTACGCTGTAGGCGTTGACGCAGCCTCCGAGATCACATGCAAATTCAACGAAGGCACCGAAGGTCTTGTCTTAGTTAAGGACATTACTTTCACCAGTCTCTGCGAACATCATTTAATTCCGTTTAGCGGAGTTGCGCACATCGCTTACTTGCCAGCCGCAGGCACAATCACTGGATTGTCGAAATTGGCACGAGTAGTTGAATTGACAGCTCGCAGACTGCAAGTGCAAGAGCGAATGACCGAAGAGATTGCTGACGCTATCTTGACCGGCATCGAACCCAGAGGCGTCTGCGTGATGCTTGAAGCTGAGCACATGTGTATGTCGATGCGCGGCATTAAAAAACCGGGCTCAAAAACTTTGACCACCGCCTTCCGAGGTCAGTTTGAAACTGACAAAGAATTGCGAAATGAAGTTTTAGGTTTATTGAAATAAAGTCGAACCTTAAGTTTGCGCTTTAGACTGTTGTAAAGCAATTACTATTATTCGCCTGGCGAGATAGCAATTTGAGGTGCAGCAGTGGTTTTAGTTAATTCAACAATGCGTTCACTTGGTTCTTCTGCTCCCGATTTCAAATTGCCCAATGTGCTCGATGGCAAAAGCTATGGACTGAAAAACTTCGCTGGGAAGAAAGCGCTGTTGATCATGTTTATCTGTCGTCATTGCCCTTATGTTGTGCATGTTCAGGATGAATTGGCGAAACTCGGCAAAGATTACGCCGCCGAAGATTTGGCGATAGTAGCTATATCCAGTAATGATGCAGAAAAGCATCAGGACGATGCACCAGAGAAATTGAAAGAATTCGCAGAAAACTTGCAGTTTAATTTCCCATTGCTTTATGACGAAACCCAGGAAGTGGCGAAAGAGTACACAGCCGCTTGCACTCCTGATTTCTTTCTCTTCGACTCCAGTCGCAAGTTGACTTACCGGGGTCAGCTGGACAGTAGTCGTCCGAAAAGCAGTGTTCCTGTAACAGGTGAAGATTTGCGACTCGCCATAGATTGCGTGCTTAAAGATAAAACCGTCTCCGCAGACCAAAAACCGAGTGCTGGTTGCAACATCAAATGGAAGCCAGGCAACGAACCTTCCTATTTCGGTTAAACACTTTCATGCTTTTTCAGAAGTATGAGATCTAATTTCATATTTGTTTTAGACATTAAGTGAAACTGTGGTCTGTGTAAGCAGTCGACAAGTCGTGCGAACATAATCATATTCCTGCACGAACCGAGTGTTTGGCATCCATGAAACGTATCGTCCTATTTGTCACCATAGCCATGATGTTGGCGGGCTGCGGAACGATTTTTGCACCCAAAAAAGAGTTGGTGAAAGCTGACTATGACGTAGAAGTCACAGATCCGAACATCAAGCGGCTTACCGAAGTGACTTCTAATATCAAATTAGTGGCTAGCGGTGAATTCACGCCTGGTACCTACATAATCGGGAAAATGCCGGTATCGATTCCACCTCAAACGAAGTTTGAGTTGAATATTGCTGTACCTGTCGCAAACCCTTCGGTTATTTCGACGCATGATGCCACTGGCACTTTGACAGTGTCGCGTGAAATTAGTGTGATGGCAGTGCCAGTGCCATTGAACATCAGTTTGCATCACGGCACCGTTAGTGGAGAAGTTGACCTCGTTAGAGGCTTGTCTGCTTTCTTCGTCAACATCCTTCAGGTTGGTGTCATTAGTGGTGACACTCGCCAAATGATCAAGCACATGAAGATCGAAAAGGCAGAGCTAAATTTTCGACCAAATGCTGAAATAAAAATTGGTCCAAAAGTAATACAAGTCGGACCCGATTCGAAAGTCACCCTGAGCAATGTACTAATTGATAGTCAACTAAACTATCAGGCCGATTGTTTGATGAAATTGAATTTTGCAAAAAACTGTAATTGGCTAGGGGAAAGAGTCGATGCGGAATTTGAAGGTGGCCATGCAAATGTAATTGGACGAGCCGTTAAACAAGGAAATCAACTCACAATTAGCATCCCTGCCAACAGTACTAAGCCACAGCAAATAGTTATGAAAAAATCGAAATTTCGATTTGGAAAATTCAAAAGATCATCTGCAATAAGCGACGAATGTATTCTCAATCTCAAAGAATTTTCTCTTCGCCATACCACCGGCATCAAAGATGACAGCATGCACCTGCTTTCCGGGATGGATTTGACTGGAACTAACTTAAAACTGAAAACAGATATTCACCAAACGCTCGCGTACTTTCCAGGCAAAGTACCGGCAACGCTACAGGTTGATCTTACTCCCGAAGAGTCGTCAACTCACTTTGGCACAGATGGCTCGGCTACTGCCAAAACAGGGCTGATTACGATCGCTAAAAAAGCAACCAGTCTGAGTCTTCATCTTGAAGATACAACGATTGGACAAATTTCTTACGACAAATTTGGCGCCCTGGCATTCATGCTTGAGAAAGGAACATCAAAACTTAAACAGATAGACTGGCAAGGCAATAAGAGCAAATTTACGCTCACTACCAGCGGTGCCTCAACCTTAACTCTTCCGAGCAATATGGTGCTGGAGAAAGATACGAATGGTCCGACCAAATTGGATCTCCCGTTGAGGCTCGACCTTGCCCGCGCAGCTTTGAAGATGCCTCAAGGTACAGTAGAAGTGAGCGACGTCAAAGGCAATCTTCACCTTGATGTTGACCGCGAAATTCAATTGTCTAGCAATATGGATTTCACCGTTCAGCGGTCTAAATTGCTTGGCTCTGAAGCAGCAGATGTAAAAGTACGCGGCATTGATTTATCGCTAATCAATAAGCGTGCCAATTTGCACCTCAAAAGTTGTAGTGTAATTTTGCCTGAAAAAACTCTTGCTGATGCCATTTCCAAGCGCGTTCCTGACCACCTGGACCTGACTCTAAATAAGATAATCCAGGAAGAGAAGAAGTGGCGCTATCGCAATGCTAAAGCTGTTGTAGTAAAAGTGGACAATCTCAAGATCACAGAGATGCGCCCTCTTGGTGCCGGCAAATTAAACTTCACCGCAAGTGGAGAGGTTGCTGTAGAAGGCACCATTGAAAAATGTGGACTGATTTTCAAGACTGATACATGGAAAGAATGTCCGTGGACATTGAAAGCCGACGTAACTGGACAGGGTCTCGTCAAATATTCGATTACTGGCGACACTAACAATGTCAAAAGCAAACTGAAATACGATTTGTCGATGAGCTTGCCACTGCCTGATGATATGAAATTGGACTGGAGCAAGGTCGCCGATGGTCTGCTGCGTATAGCCGAGCGCAGAGCCATTATCAAACACCTCAAGAAAATCACAGTGCCAATCGCCCATCAAGGTGAAATCAACATGTATGAGCATGAAGATTCTCGCTGGAGAAATTTTAAATTGTCGAAAGTGGCAATGAAATCAAAGGGTAGCGATATATCTATAGACTTCACTGCGGATGCGGTGTTTTAAGCTGCCGTCCGGGATCATTTTTATACTGCTGAAGCGATGAAAGAATTTTACTTCGTCCGCTGGATATCTTCCGCTGCCGTAATTAGCGGCTCAATTTCTTCGAGCCGCAGCATGTAGCCATGATTTCCAATCGCCGGTGCGAAGATCGAGTTGATTGGCTCATTGTGTACGATCCACTCTTTGTACTTAGCCAGCACTTCGTCGTGTGACATCGCATACGGAATGTGGTGCTTGCGTCCAACGTACATCACAAAAAAGCGTCTATCCAAAAATTGCTTGGAGATGTTTTGAACTTGCATCTCAGCCCAGGTGTTATAGCAATCGAAGTCGAAAATAAAATTGAACATGTCGAGTGTCAAGCCGCCTGGTGGGCGCATGTTTACTTCGAGTGGGATGACAGAGCCGTCTGGCTGAAGGAAAAATTCGAAGTGGAAAAATCTGCCACGCACGTCGAATTCTTTGAGAATGGCATGACCAGCTTTTTCCAGTGGTGCCTCGATGTGTCTGACCGTATAATAGTAAATATCGGAATCTTCGTTGACTGCTTCCATTACGCCTTTGTTGTAGCGAAGCGAGGACGAGAAAATCAGTTCACCTTTTTTGTCGACAAGTCCGTCAAAGCTAACAATTTGTCCGCTTACAAATTCTTCTAAAATATAATCCGCATGAGGTTTGCTGTTGAAATACGGTATCAAGCAGCTTTCACTTTCGAGTTTATATGTGGTGGCAGCGCCCACACCATTATCTGGTTTTGCAACAACTGGATAGCCCACTTCTTTTATAAAGCTGCGCACTTCTTCTTCAGTGCGACAAACGCGACCGCGCGCTGGTTTTAGTCCAGCTTTCAAAAATACTTTCTTCATTTCGGACTTCTTCTTTACTCGTTCGATATCACAGTTCTGAAGTCCATCAATGTTAAAGTCTGTCCGCAAGTGAGCTTCTGTTTCTAACCAATACTCATTGTGCGAATCTAAATGATCGAGTTTTCCATATTTGTGCGTGAAATATCCAAGCGCTCGCACCAACTGATCGTGATTGTGCATATCGTCGACGCGATAGTACTCCGTCAGTGAGCTTCTCAATTCTGGACTCAATGACTCATAGTAGGCATCCGAAATTCCAAACACATTGGCACCAGCTCGCATCAATCTTGACGCGAAATTCTGGAAGTTTGGTGGGAAATGCGGAGATAGAAAAACAGAGTTCATTTCGGAGGGCCCGGAGACGAGGGAAGCTATATATGAAGGTGCTGCTGACAATGTGCTCGAAAATCACTTCGCAGTGACAGTCGAGCTTGCCAGAGTGATTTTAGCGCAAATAGACGCAAACGTTGAATATTGAGCGATACATTTTGCGATAGTGAGAGGCGCCTTTGACCACTTGGGGCGTATGTCCATGCTACAATCCGCCCTCGGAAACCTCAAAGAGGGCTTGAAC
>JACMKL010000352.1 GCA_014380105.1 Candidatus Melainabacteria bacterium | reverse complement strand
CGCGCAAATGGGTGGAAGAGCGCCTGGCTGAAGGGCTGGATGTTTTGCTCGTCATTGAAGTACAGGGCGCCAAGCAAGTTCGAGAAAGTTTTCCTGACGCTGTGATGGTTTTTCTCTCCCCGCCTTCGATGGACGAACTTGAAAAGCGGTTGAGAGGGCGCGGGACTGAGTCTGAAGAAAAAATCTCATTGCGGCTGAAGAAAGCCGGGCAGGAAATGACCGAGCGCAACCTCTTCCACTATGAAGTTGTTAACGACGATGTGGACCATGCTGTCACCAATTTGCTCTCGATCGTGTATGCTGAGCGTTGTCGGATAAAGACATAAACACGCACGTTCCTCTGGTTCGTGTCGCAAAGGTAATCAATGAGTACGACTAGAATTCTTGATCAATTAATGGATAAGCACGGCAATCGCTATGAGCTAGTTCTCAAAGTTGCTCAACGCGCTAAGGCAATCAAAACCGAAACGCGTGATCAACACAAAGCGACCAACGCTGTAATCCAAGCTTTGCAAATGGTTGCAGCTGAAGATGACGGAACAATCCTCATCTCGCCAAGCGGTTATCAGATTTATTGATATCGCCGGCGCCGAGTAATCGGACAGTCGAATCCACTAACGCACCGATGAATGAATCGGTGCTTTTGGCCGTTTCGCCATAATTAAGAAAGTTTTAGATTGCGCGCGTGGGAATTTCCCCGTTGTCAGCGAGTCCAGACAGCTTTAATATTTGCTCAACTCACAAGGGCGAATAGGCGAGTTTTCGAATGGATCTTTGGATAATAATTTTAGTAGCAGCGTTCATGATCGGCATAATGGGCTGGGGCATGAACCTGTTTATCAACGGAGTGATGTGGTACTGCGACTGGCGTGAGGGCAACCAGATCGACTGGGGACTTGAAGCCTTTTTCTGCTTGGCCGGTCCCTTCGCCTGGCTTTACACCATTTTTCTGATTGTCGTTCTCTACGTGAAGTAGGAATTCCCGACGACCTTCCGACCCTGCCACCATTTCACTGAGTTCTGCCAGTATCACTGCAGCCTCTTCGGCGTTAGCAATTTGAGTAAGACGCGCTCTGAATGGTGCGCTTCCTACGATACCTTTGGTGTAATGCGTGAGGTGGCGACGGCTTTCGTTTGCACCCACGCGTGCGCCTTTATATCTTGTAAGCCAGACACAGTGCAGATATGCGAGCACAAGGCGTTCGACATCACATGGTGCGGGATCCAAAATTCCTTCTTCAATATATTTGGTGATGCGCGGGATCAGCCATGGATTGCCGAGCGTGCCGCGTGCAACCGCAACACCATCACATCCGGTGATCTCCAAAAGACGAATGGCGTCTTCCGGCTCAAATACGTCTCCATTACCGAAGACCGGTATGGAAAGCGCATCTTTGACCTTCTTGATGAAAGACCAATCGGCTTTGCCGGAATAAAGTTGTTGTCTGGTGCGACCGTGCACAGTCACTGCCGACGCCCCGGCCTCTTCTATAAGTGCGCCAAACTCGACCGCGTTGCGTGAGCTATCGTCCCAGCCCAAGCGGAATTTGACAGTGACAGGAATTTTGATGGCAGCTTTGACGGCGGTCACAATTTCACGCGCCAGGTCCGGCTCTTTCATCAGAGCGCAGCCGTCTTTACCTTTTGTAATCTTGGGGACGGGGCAGCCCATGTTGATATCAACGAAGTCTGCGCCTTTCTTTTCCGCCATCTGCGCGGCAACAGCCATCACATCAGGCTCATGACCAAATAATTGAATGCCGATCGGATGCTCAGTATCGGAAAGATCCATAATCCGACATTCAGGACGATTCATGAGCGCGCGACTTGATACCATCTCGGTGGAGAGCAAGCAATTTGGATCAACTTGTCTGACAATGTCGCGAAAAACTAAGTCTGTGACACCAGCCATCGGTGGAACATAGACGCGGCTTTTCAGAGTAATAGGTCCGATTTGAATAGGCATAATAAAGAGTTTACAGGACGGCAGCCTCGCGATGTCAAATAGTGACGATAACTATCAACTGTTAGACGCTATTAAAAACGCTTATGAATTGAGCGAAATAGAAGAATTCGAGTCTATTTCCACCGATGAGGAAGAACTTTTAAAGCGCGAAGATGCACAGCCCACCGAAGTTTACAGAAGTGGCTTCCGCGTACTTGCGGGGGGCGAGCGATATTTCTTAAAGCGCGTTAGTAATTCATTTGAGGAAAAACCGCTGATCGCCAGCGAGAAATTTTTGGTTTGGACGAACGACCGAGACCTTCAATTGGCGCCGGAGCTCAGGAGAACAGTCGATAAAGAAACGCATGTGGTTTTTGAAGATAGTCGCTATCAGCTGTTCAAATTTGTAGACCAAAATTCGCGAAAAATTTGGATGTCGGCAAACGTCTCCGAAGCTGATTGCAGGCTCTCTGGAGCGACATTGGCTCGTCTACATTTAGCTGGGCTCGAGTACTTAGATCTGTCATTGAAATCTGTTGACGATCAGTGGGCTGGCAGTTATTTGCCGTCCGTTCAGAAAGCTTGGGATGCAGTCGGAGAGCGCCTTACTGGTGACGATGCGCAACATAAACGAGCTGCAGAACTTCTTCAAGCTGATTATTCGACCCTTTCCGATAAGCTCGCAACTTGCCTTTCCAATCTTCAAAGTGAGGCGGCTGGCCAGGAAACGGCGCCGGTAGAGAATGAAGAAATTTTGGTGCACGGTGATTATCATCCAGGCAATGTCCTTCTCCCTGCCGACGACGAAACGTCAAAACGTGCATACGTTGTGGATTTCGACCATATGCATATGGAACATCCACTTTATGATTTGAGTTATGCACTGATTATGTTTGCTAGGAGTCCGGTCGAGGGATCGGGTGAAAAGACTGATTCACTCCTATGGCAACAGAAATTCGATTTACACTTAGCTGAATCATTTCTCGATAGTTACTTTGCTGTTGTAGCAGCATTGCCACCATATTCAGATCGTGTAGTCGCTTTTAAAAAATCGCTAACCAGCGAGCGGGCCGCGCGCAATTTAACTGATTACTTGACCGTGTCTTGTTATTTGATTTTAGATTGGGCCGTTGAGAAACTGGTATTAGGACCGCTACAATTTTCTGAAGTCTATGCAGAACTGATTGGAGTGACTAAGCGTCTGGTCCTTGATGAGCCGCTCGGAAATCTGGATGAAGTTTGGAGTAAAACGCTAAATAAATATGTCATTTGATATAGTTGACTTGCGATGAAAATATTGAAGATGAATAAAATACTGAGACTAACTGCGCTGCTGGCTACAATCAGCTGCTCGATCACCGCAGCTTCGGCTGATCCCACAATCAAGGGGCGGTTGACTGATCAATCCTATAAAGGTGTAGCCGGAGTTAAAGTATCGGTATGGGACCAGGAGGCGAACTGGTCGGTCTTTGATGTCACTGACTCAGACGGGCGCTTCTCAATTACTCACAAGCCTTGTGAGAGCTGCTTTGTAGAGATGTCACCGAAAAAAGATGGGGACCTGGCGTCAGCACTTATTGAAGATGTACCCGGCAAATTAAGTCGTAATTTTATTGTTCAGCTTCGGCACGGATTTACAGTTAAAGGTTCTGTGTTAAAAGACGATGGCTCACCTGCAAAAGGTGTTGTTGTGAAAATTGCAGCTGATGAAGAAAAAGAAGAAGCCAGCGAAAGAATGCATGGTGGAGGCGCCACCGTGACGGCGAAGAATGGCTCGTTTTCGCTTGTTCTCACAGCCGGACACAAACTGCTCACTGTCATCAATGAAAATTATCCACAACATGCAAAACATTTGAAGCAGAAATTTCAGGTCACTTCAGATGGTGCCCTGGAAAATATCGTACTTCCCAGACGAAAATAAAGAGAGCTTATGAAAACTGTTTTTTTTGATTGTCCCTTCGGCGCTGCCGGTGACATGCTGCTCGGTGCGCTGATTGACTCGGGTTTGTCATTCGAGCAGTGGAAATCTGAAATGCAAAAAATAGCATTGCCGGCGAATAGCTTTGAATTGCGATTTGAAAAACTTTTGCGTGGCGGCGTGCATTCGACGAAGATGCATGTTTTCTTGAGCACAGATGATGCGCATCATTTTGATCATGCCCACAATCTCGCTCATCCGCATAGTCACGAACCACAGCAAAGTGATGAGCATGGACATTCGCATGATGACATCCATTCGCATGATGACGGCCATTTGCATGGTCACACGCACGAGCATGCTCACGGGCTCGAGCACAATCACGAACATGGTCATCGTGGGTTAACAGAAATTCTTCGCATCATTGAAAATTCAAAGATTCGCCCACGCGCAAAAGAGATTGCTTCTGCAATTTTTACGCGTTTGGGAGTAGCTGAAGCAAAAGTTCATGGTGTAACTCCAGATGATGTGCACTTTCACGAAGTAGGTGCCGTCGACGCAATCGTAGACATTCTTGGATTTGCTGTCGGCTACGATTTACTTGGTATTGAACAAGCCTGGGTGTCTCCGTTGCCGGTTGGCTCCGGAACTGTCAGAAGCATGCACGGCAATTTTCCCGTTCCGGGTCCTGCCACGCTAGAGCTTTTGCGCGAGTCTCGCGCACCAATAGCGCAGACAAATATTACTTTTGAATGTCTGACTCCAACTGGTGCTGCCATTCTCACTACTATTGCAGCTGGCTTCGGCTCCCAGCCACAAATGTCTGCTGTTGATTCGATTGGTTATGGTGCCGGCTCTATGAACCCATCCGGTCATCCCAATATTGTTCGCCTGATCATAGGTGAGAGTGCGAAATCATTTAATAGTGCCGTTTCCGAGCACGTGACAAGATACCGAAGTGAATTCGTTGCCGTTGTTGAAGCTAATTTTGACGACCTGTCGCCGCAAGTGATTAGCTATGCGTCAGAGAAATTACTTGCAGAAGGTGCACTCGATGTCTACACAACTGCCTGCACAATGAAGAAAGGTCGCTCCGGTCACTTACTTACGTTTATGTGCAAGACTGAAGACCAGAAGCGCCTGAAGGAGCTCCTGATTTCAGAAACCTCAACACTCGGTGTGCGCAGCTACGTCACCGAAAGACTAGTTGCTGAGCGCGAATTGCAAGATGTTTCACTCGATGATGACCTGTCTGTGCGCGTAAAGATTGGCAAGGACTTGCAAGGCAATGTTGTAAATGTGCAGCCGGAATTCGAAGATTGCGCAACCTATGCGCGAGTGACCGGAACTCCATTGAAAGAAGTATTATCCACAGCCAGCACAAAGGCAAAGAAGCAATCTAAGTGATTTTAGTTGCTGCTGGATGGCTCGGTTAGCTCTTCTTCCACGATTGCCAGATACTGGTCCAGGTCACTAAAGCCAACGTCGTTTTGGATTTCTTTTGCCATATCAAGAATTACATTGGGTCGGTCTGCTGCGATAAGTTGCAATTGATCTTTCGCTTTCAACGCGATCAGTTTTTCGCGGAATTTCGCTGGTCCGTTCTCTTCATTGATTGTTTTAATGATAGCGTTGAAAACTAAAAGGGCTGTGTGTACTAACTTTTCGTCATCTTTGTTTTCAATCGGAACGCCTTCTTTCTTGAGCAATTTGATGGCTGTTTTGAATGCATCCAGATCGTCTATTTTCTCGATTGCCACCAGCATAGCTACCAGCGTGGTGAAGTGTTTTGCAGCCTGCTTCGGTAGCGTGCTTATTAACTCTCTGCGAGTATTTGACTCCAATTGAAGTGCGTCTAGTGCAACTTTGTGCTCATCAAATGCGGAGTGCAACTTGGCTGCTACTTCCTCAAGCTGTGTTATTGAGCCAGGTTTTTCGCTTTGACGCATAAGCAAAATGGCGATGACGACCATAATTGCAAACGTAATGGTAATAGCGAGCGAACCAGTGTCCATTTTAATTCCTCAACAAGTTAATTCGAATTTGGTTTGCGAGTTTGCGGCAACGGTTCGACTTGTACTTCGCTGAAATGCGAACCTTTGAATTCTTCGATGATTCTCGGTTTTTTCTCTTCAATTACTTTTTTGCTGCTATGCGCTGTAATTTGCTTCTTCGCAGGCTTAGTCTGTTTTGGCTTGATCGATTTTGAGTCATTTTTTCTAATAATTGATTTTTGCGCAACTCCTCTTTCGTACGACAGAATTTCAATTTGCATCTGTCCTACAGAGTTCATCATATTTATGTCCGCTTCACCCTCGCGCTCAAGTTCAAAATGAGCCGCATCGACAAAAATTTCATTCCATGTCGGGTCAATCGAAATCCAATTCTTGCCATCATGAATTTCATTCCAGGTGTGCCAGTAATAGGCGGGCTCAGGCAGTTGAACATATGCCATACCAAGAATCTCGCGAGTAGGCATACCAAGGGAGCGTGCCAGAGATTGGAAAACTAAGGCGTGCTCCGTGCAATCCCCGGCTGCATTTTTCAATACAACAACAGCTTTTTCAGAATTACGATTGGCATTTTTGGCAAGGCGCGTGTGCACAAAATTCATCAGGAGTTGTGCTTGTTTCAATCTATTCTTCTCCTGTCCAACCGCTTCGGCTGCAGCACTTTTTATTTCGGGCTCGTGAATTTGAAGGGAAGGTGAGTCGCTCAAATATTTCGCATTCTCTTCCTTGCTTAAGATGTTTCCAGCTGATTTAATTTCGTCGCGCATGATTTGAAATGCTTGTGAGCCGTCTTTGCCTTTCGACAATAGCGTTTGCCTGCGCGAGTTCGGCGGCGTGGCGCTCAGTCCGCGCACGCGCATGACCACGAGACTCAGCGCTTTTGTTTCGCCCATATCCATATTGAGCGGCACTCGTGAAATTTCTACGATATCCAAGCCATTTGCAGATAAGTTTTTGGCTTGGGAAATGTCTTCGAACCGAAAACTGAATATACCCATATCTCCTCGCAGGAGAGTTCCGTTGGAGTCGACCTCGGCGTGAGTCTTAGAAGAGTCGGTATCATCACTTCCAAGCAAAGAATGGATTGTTGTGGGAACGCCGTGAAGCATGATGGTGCGACCATTGAAGTAATTATATGTTGTGGTTGTCTCCGCCCATTTCCCTTTGGAAAACCCAGCCGATTTATGTTCGAATTTGTCGCCCACTTTTGGTTTGGATTTGAGCCAGTCACTTATTTGCGCCTCATATCCAAGGCAAGTCACAGCATCTGCAACCGCGATTTTGCTCTTCGTGTCATTATCTGTGAGGATGTATCCGGCTTTGTTTCTTTCAAGGGTGAAAGTTTGTAGAATACCATCATTGTCTTCCTTCCTTTCCGCACTTTCCAGCTCACCTCTTCCATCTAATTGGTAAAGCTTCCGGTCGATAGTTTTGGCATTTAAGTCTTGTTTGTCCTTCTGCATTTTTAGTTGAGTTTCTAAAATTACTTCGAAGAAATCTTTGCCACCAATCTGCACAATTTTAGATTTGGTAATCAGGTACCCGACCTTGGTATTCTGATAATAAATTCCACAGGCGTGCTCACCGGCGCTTTCTTGTGCATATTTCCGCAAGTAGCTTTTGAGAGCAACTGCCTCTAACTTGACCGGATGTGAGGTCGTCTTAGCCACTTCTGTTTTCGCACAGCCACAGACCTGTAGCGCCAGACCGGTGCCTAAAAATGCCATTACAAAAGATGTTTGAATGTTATCTTTCATTTTCTTTTAAACAGGACGAATAAGCGCTCATAATACCCCACCAGTAAAGCATTCTGAGATTTCGTATTCTCTAGCCCAGAGCGGACACGCTGATAATATTGTCTAAAAAACGGCACTAAGGGAATTACTTATTGAGGATCTTAAGCCCGAATTTCAGGTCACTTGATGCTTTCAAACGAAAAACCGGAATTTTTAGAAAAGCAATTGGAGCAAACCACTCCTGAGTTAAAAGTGTGCAATTCAGAGCCGACGCAGTCAGAAATTTTGAAATCAGAAAATCTGGTATCCCCGTCAGCAATAAATTCAAACATTGCTGAGAAGGCAGAAACACCGCCGTTCGAGAAGATTGAGCATTCAACATCAATACAGAAAACCAGTAATGTATCGATAAGCAAATGGTTTTCATCGCAAAATCAAGTTTTTTTGTTAACTGTAACAGCTCTCTGTCTTGCTGCCACGCAGGGTGTCGCATTCGAGCAGTTTCGCCAAACCACTCTCACTGAAATGGCATTTGCGTATGGAGCAGACAAACCTGGTTTTGTAGGAGCCGTGCATGACCTTACCTACTTCGATTACTGGCATCAAAAACCTCAAAATGCGCGGCTGGTTACAGAGAGGGCTGTCGCACATCTGGCTGCAGTTAAACGAGATAAAGGTAATGAAGAAGCGTATCTACTTGCTGGCTTAGCTGCCTACGAATTGAATAGTGGCAGTTCAGAAAAAGGAAAGGAGACTACTGATCGAATATTAACGGCGCTTGAAAATAGGAGAGGCGAAATTCCTGCTCGTCGAACGCGCGGCGCATCATCAGATACATCGCTT
>JACMKL010000351.1 GCA_014380105.1 Candidatus Melainabacteria bacterium | reverse complement strand
CTGCTAGACGATATGTCCTTTACTCTGGAAACCACAGTTCCACCGTTCGGCGGGTCATGGCTTAAACACACAATTACTCCTCAAGATGAGCCGTACAAATTGCTTATGTTTTTGACAGAATTGAAAAAAGCCGGCGAAATTTTTAATATGTTCAATCTAACAAAAGATAGCAACAGCCGCCTTTACAACATTCCCAAGGAAATATACGCACTAGATGCTTAGTAGTTGATTTTAAATTTGAAATCCCCACTGCGAGCGGGGTAAGATAGTTGACATAGCTGTTAGAAATGGTTTCATGACAAAACGTTTGCAAATCCAAGCCGCATCAAATGCTCTGCCACCAGAAATAGTGACAGAGCTAAATGAAGGTTTAGAATCGCTGTCGCGAGTTGTGGATATTGAATTCGCAGATACAGAATTTTTCAAAGTGACTAGCTTTGCCAAGGTGGAGCTGACTATTGAAATATCTTTTTCGTCGTCTCAAATTACTTATATCGAAAACACTTCCGAGAATATGATTCAAGTATATTCTGTGATTCTGGTTTCTCAATTCGATAAAGATAGACTTTCCTATGGATATCAATACGTCAAGGAAGCAGCGGTACTGGCTTTGTTGAGGTTAGCGGAAAAATATAATTTGGACGCGCGCATGCTTTCAATCAGAGCCTTTCATATTAGGGGCGATGTGCAACGAAGCAAAATTTATGCAGCGCTCCCACCGTTAGAAGATTCAAACAGCTCTGAAGTGCAAATTCACATCAGAATTACTAATGAGCGATATGGAGAACGTGAAGAAATAGACTTCTTGCTATTTCCTTTTATCGAAAAGATAGAATCGATTTTAGAAATTGACGAAATCGGAGAGGTCGAAGGAAATGAGATTGGAGAGGGGTATTTCACGCTTTACTGCGTGGGAGACAATCCGCACCTAATGCTTGAGCGAATTTCACCGTATTTGGTCGAATCATCGAGATCAAAAGAAGATTTTGTCATTCTCAAAAAAGATACAAACGAAGAGAAGATTTTTATTGCAGCTCTAAAATCTAAGCGCTAGACACTTCTTTACGCTCTCGATTTGGGCATAAGAGATTCAGAATCGCTGTTCCGTCGACGAGTGGTCCAATCGAAATGCCGAAAAGCAAGAGAGAAAAGACGTCTAACGTGATTCGCGCTCTCCAGGTCAGGGCATGATTGCACTAACTTCTTCATTCAAATTCAGGCTACGAAATGCACTCCAAATCAAAAAAAGTCTTTGCCACCTCCTGTGCACTTCTTGCATGCTTTTTTCAAATTACAATTCCAGCTTTTGCTCATTCCGAGCTAGTCTCCTTTCCCGGTCAAATGACGCCGCTGGCATATCGCAGTCCAACAATTTCCTACAATTTGAACGGTGCCAATGAGCGCTTTCTTGTTTATGTGCCCGACAATTATTCGAACACCGGACAGTTTGGCTTGATTGTCTTCAATTCGCCGATTGATACCATCCGCGGTGTGCCTGATGGATGGGAAGATGTTCTGCATTCGCAAAAGTTTTTGCTAGTTGCACCCGAAAATGCCGGAAATGGTCAGAGCACAGAACGGCGTGCCGGGCTGGGAGTGCTCGCAGCGAAAGCCATGATTGCAAAATACAACATCGATAAAAGCCGAATTTATGCGGCAGGTTTGTCCGGTGGTGCACGGATTGCTAGCATTCTCGGCTTTTGCCAGGGTGACATTTTCCGCGGCACAATTCAAAGTTGCGGCACGAATTTTATCAAGCCAATCGTCTGGAGATTAGCCAATCCCGAGTCAGCATCAGACAAGCAGTACGGGCAAGCCAGAGCAACTGCGCAAGAAATCGATTATGCCAAACGTTATGTACGCTTTGCGCTCATCACTGGAAGCAATGATTTTCGCTACAACTATATTCGAGATATCTACAACAATGGCTTTGTGCCAGAGCGCTTTCAGTGCAAACTTTTTGACATTCCTAATATGCAGCACATCAACTGCGATGGCGATGCACTGCGTCAAGCTTTAGAGTTCCTGCGCGGGAGATAAGTGCTTGCCTGACTGTTCAATTGCAGCGTAAAGCATTTCGTAGACTATCACCTTCGAGTTATACTTTGACAAACCAACAATCGGTCTAAAAATCAATGTCCAAAGTAGAAATAGATCTCACAAATTGGGCTAGAGCCCAGCATTTTGAATTCTTCAGCGAATTTTATGAGCCGTCATACGGCATCTGTGTGCGTGTCGATTGCAGCGATGGTTATCGCTATGCCAAGGAAAACAAATACTCATTTTTCCAATGCTGCCTCTATTGGACGCTAAAAGCAGCACAGCAAGTCGATGCATTCCGCTTGCGGATTGAAGACAAAAAAGTATTCTTGTACGAGCACATTGATGGTGGCTCTGCGATTGACAGACCGGATGGAACTTTCGGTTATGGATATTTCCCGTACGACGAAAACATTGAGAAGTTTCTCTCTGACGCCGTTAAAGAAATCGCGCTAGTGCGCAGCACAACTGATTTACTCAGATCAGAGGTAAGCAATATCATCCGCTATTCGTCCTTGCCGTGGCTCGACTTCACGTCCATTACACATGCCCAAAAATTTCCTGCTGCAGATAGCTGTCCAAAAATCACTTTTGGAAAAATGACAGAAACAGACGGTCGCCGCTCAATGCCAATTGCAATCCATGTTCATCACGGACTGGTTGATGGTCGCGATGTTGGCAAATTTGTAGAGCTGTTTGAGAAGGCGATGGCGCAGTAATCGAGGCCATCGACTTCATCTTTTATCGCAAAATGTTTGGAATTATTAAACCAACGAAAACATCTTGTCCGTGAAACCACCAACCAAGAAGATATTTGCACTTCACACAATGTGCATTTGACCAAGCATAATTTGGAAACCACGTCGCCCACAAAATTGGCACTCCGACATCTTCTGCACCTGGTGCATCTCTGTAGCAAGCCACATCAAAAGTGATGCCGAGCGGATTGCGAAACGTGTGTTCATGCGGTTGGATGGCTAACGACGGTTTTGTGAGCTCATTTTCGCAGTTTTTGCACCGTACGGTTTTCTCCGGTTCAATGTCTTCGACTTCATCGATGTCTATCAGGTTATTTGTGCTTGAGTCTTCCAGCTTAGCCGCGCCTCACGAAAAATTTAAACACCATTATGAAGCAGGCCAGTCTGAT
>JACMKL010000350.1 GCA_014380105.1 Candidatus Melainabacteria bacterium | reverse complement strand
TGAGCGGACGTACAGTGATGCGCGCTGGGAGAGATGCACGACCTGGACCTGTGAGTTATTTGTTTGGTGTTTCCCCTCTGGAAATCCGTTCGCTGCAGTTGTATGCGGCTTTCGGTAAGTCAGAAAATAATAGTGTATGAGTAAAGGTAAAAAATTAGGAGAAATTATGTATTTAAAATCGTTAGCGTTGGCCGTAGCGGTCAGTGCATTGAATTTGGTGTCAACAACTGCAGCATTTTCTGCTGACAAAGACATTGTTGATACTGCTGTATCCAACGGAAAATTCCAAACTTTGGTCAAAGCAATTGGAGTTGCAGGACTTGCTGAAACTCTGAAGGGTAAAGGACCTTTCACCGTATTCGCTCCAGATGATGCAGCGTTCGCGAAGGTCCCCAAAGATGCATTGAATGATTTACTTGCTGACAAAGCGAAGTTGACCAAGGTACTCACGTATCATGTGGTCAGTGGTGATGTGTCAGCCAAGCAGGTCCAAGGCATGAAGTCTGCAAAAACACTTGAAGGCTCTACAGTGGCAATCAGTGTCAAAGGCGGGAAGGTCAAAGTGAACAATGCGACTGTGACAACCGCTGATGTGAAATGTTCGAACGGAGTTATTCACATCGTCGACACAGTGTTGATGCCGGAATAATTTTCAGTTTGTGAAAAGAAAAACGCCTTCCATTTTTGGAAGGCGTTTTCTTTTAGAATTTCTTTTAGATATTGTCCGTGGACTGATTGCGCATCACGGTGCTATCGGGAATTGCTGTTTCAGCTTGCTACTTGAATAGCGCCGTTGCAGTATGCGTAAAATGCAGATTTTAGCTGTGGGGAAATCATCAGAGCACCAGTTTCAATCGAAGTTATCATTTCTTTTGCCATAACATCCACTCTCGTTTCATTGACGTCGAAGCAAAAATAGCTGTCACATCCCATGCTGAAAGCCTTTGCAGCTAAATTCGAATTTGAAGACGCAAGCAACGCAATCGTTTTTCCGGTAAATGTCTTCTGTCTTCTGATGTTCAAAATTAACTCGTCAAATGTTGTCGTGCTCAATGACTGATTAGAACCTGAGAAGTCAGACAACTCTATTACAATTGCATCCAAAACGCCGATTGCACCAGAAGAAATATAATTCAGCGCAGAAATTCTGTCGGTTATAACACCAGATACAATCGTTTTCGGATTTTGCGCCAAACTATCTGCAACGGACAAAGTAAAAGTGCTCTGAGCTATAAAGAGCATCCTCAGACTGTTTTCGTTTTTCATTCAGGGCTACCAAATCTATAGGGTTCTATCCATCCTCACTATAAGATTGGTGTGTGAACAGTGTGGGAACGTCAAGTAGTTCTGTCACTCAGCTTTGATTGCGCCGTACATAAACAGGTCAATGACTTGCTGGAGATTTTTCTCCGGCAATGTATCTGTGTAGAGCGGCATCTCGTGAAGAGACTCCATCAAATTGAAATAAACTCCCATAAGCAAATTAAGCTCTCCGTTGAGCCTTCCTTCTGATTTGGCTTGCTTGAAGACTTTTCTAACTGGTTTTGCTATACACGATTCAATGAGGGACATTATTTCAGCAGCATTAGTACTCTGCAGCAATGTCAAATCGACCGCAATCAATCTACTCGTTTGCATCGGTGGCTGGCTCATGAACCATCGTCCGATTTCAACGAGTGATTCACGAATCCCTTGTGAGGCAAGCGTTTTCGCGACAATTGCCGACAAGTTAATTCTGTGGCGTTCCATGCAACGCTCCATAACGGACATAAAAAGCTCTTCCTTCCCTCCAGGAGCATGGTAGTAGAGCGAAGGTTTTTTCA
This sequence comes from Candidatus Melainabacteria bacterium, assembly GCA_014380105.1. GTDB lineage: Bacteria > Cyanobacteriota > Vampirovibrionia > Obscuribacterales > Obscuribacteraceae > QKMZ01. Next base: position 14,263 of record JACMKL010000350.1, on the reverse strand, counting down.
TGCCGAGTTTTTTGGCAAGCGCTTCAAGAGTGACCATTTTATAGCCATGCTGCATAAATTCCTGCTCTGCAATATCTAAAACCGCTTCACGTGCACTGTTTTTAGAAGGTATAGATAGGGTCATTTAATATCGTCCCCAGTCACTTCCGCCCAGCGCTTCCTGAACCAGGCGATGCCTTGATCGCTTGGATAGAGCTTTTCGTGCTCGGCGAGTGAGGATGAATACGCTGGATGTGAAAGCACTACTCTGCGATCTTGCTGCAGAATTTGTTGGGATTGTATATTCAAAATCAGGCCAAGCATCTGCCGAATTCCCGGGAAAGTTGAGAATTTTTGATATGCGCGCACATAAAGCAAGGTGTTCTGTGCATCAACTGGCACAAATGCGATAAATTGATGAAACCGTTCTGGGAGTATTTGAAGTGTCCAGATATTTGGGAATTTGAACTTGAAATAACCAGTTTTTAGTTGAAGTTTGATAGTTTTGTCATCAAGTTCAAAGTTGCTGTCAATCCCATTCAAATCGAAATTGCCACCAATGGTAGTGGCGTGGATAAACGGCAGATGGGCATAGTCAAGTTGATTTTCAATGCATCTTGTAATATGGCAAGGAAATTGGCTGCTATATTGACTCCATGCAAAGTCATCATTCAATTCTTCAAACCATTCTGGTTTTTCCGTTGCCTCCCCTTCGGGACCGTGCCAGAGCCAAATCAAACCGTGACTTTCGCTACTTTTAATTACTGAGCACTTGAGATTTGGTGCTGGTTTTGCAGTTTCCGGAACGAGAGTGCAGCTTCCAACATTGTCAAACTCGAAACCGTGAAAAGCGCAACGAATGTTGCCCTCCTTTATGGTGCCCAAGCTCAGCTTTACAGAACGATGTGGGCAGCTGTCTTTCATGATGACGGGCTTTCCATCAGTGTTTCGCCACGCCACGAGATCTTGTCCAAAGCGTTTGATGGCTGTTGGTTTGCCCCGTATGATTTCGCTCGAACTAATTGCAGCGTACCAGCCCTTATAAAATTCCACCGCGTTTCCTCACTCCGAAAGTTCATTCGGTAATTATTCTACCTAACGTTTGGTAGGTGAAATAATATTGTGAAGAATTTTCTTGCGTCCGAAACCCTACTGCTCGTTTTTCTCCAGCTTCGCAACCATATCGGCGTCCGCTTTGGCTTCTTTCTCTTTGCCAAGCGCCTTGTAAGTGTCTGAGCGCATCGAATAAGCAGTCGTTTCGTCATTATGTATTCGTACGTGCTGGTTGTCGGCGGCAAGCGCGGCATTGTGGTCGCCAAGCCCATTTTGGGCATTTGAAATAGCCGCGTATGATTCTCCAAAAGTCGGATCAACCGTACTTGCGTACGTTGCAATAGGTAATGCTTCTTTATAACGCTCGAGAGTGTTGAGCGCCCATGCTTTTGATGACAATGCCGGTACATTTTTCGAATTCATCGCAAGTGCCTTGTCTGCATGCGTCAGAGCCATTTCTTCGGTGTCGCCATCGACCCTTAAATAGCTGTCCGCCAGCCTTTCTTCCGCATGTTCGCTAGGTTGTAGCTGCACGGCATTGAGGTAATGCACAATTGCGCCATCATAATCGTCGTCGTCATAGAGCTTATCTGCCAGCGCGATTTCGTTATTGAATTCGAGAGGTGCGGCAGCCACAACACCGCTTGCCGCATGGCTCGGCGCCGGCCAGGCGACGGTCGGGTCGTGGTCCACAACCCAGGCGGTTCCGCCGATGATGGCGACTGGCAACAAAAGCGCGGTTGTGCGCAGCAATTTTCGACTCCAATCTGGCAATTCGTCATTGACCGAGACATGCGAGCGGTGGAAAACCACATAGATACTGGATGCCACAAATAACACAACCGAAAAGGCAGCGCTGATAGCCATTAGCGGACCGCCGAAACGGTTCAGAAACATAAGCGATAGATAGGCGCATATAGAGAAGTAGATGATGTTGAAAATTTGGCGTCTGCGGGTTTTTGGCCAGTCCGCTGACCTGTCAACCGTCAGATAGGCTGAATTGTATGCCGCGGATGCTGAGGAATAACCGGAAGAGGGCGCTGCCACTGTTGCGGAAGTGAACGCGGAAGCGGACGCGGACGCTGACAAATGCGTTTGACCTACAGAGTCCTCCGATGGCCCGACTTCGCCTGCTGCTTTCACCACAGACATTGAGCTGGCGGCAGTCGGCGGCTTTTCCACCAATTTAGTGACGGGCTCAGCAGTTGCTACAGCTGGCTCGACGCCGCTGTGCTCAGTTGGGTCAATGCAATTCTGTTTTTGGCTATCCATAAAGCTCGGTCGACGGCGCCTGGGAATTCCAACCTAATGTATTCCCACTTTACGTCAGTTGGCCAACCCTACAACAGGGTAAACACTGACTCAGTTCCGTCAAAATTGCCCAAATATTGGCGACACCAAGTATGCTGTTAATGAATTCCCGATTGTTTCTGATGTAATCACTTGAACCCGAACGTCAGCGACAATGAATTGATCGAAATTTTGAAGCGCCGCGCTTTCGAATATTTTCGCGACCAATGGAATCCGGTAAACGGTCTCATTGCAGATAAAAATAAGCCAGGCACTCCCGCCAGTATCGCGGTTTTGGGAATGGGATTGTCTGTATATACCGTTGCTGTCGAATGTGCTTTGCTGACGCGTGCAGAGGCTGTTGAGCGGACGTTGAAGGCTTTGAGATTCCTTCAGACCAGCGAGCAGAGCGCCAATCACGATGCCACCGGATGTAGGGGCTTCTATTATCACTTCCTTGATATGGAAAGCGGTAAGCGAGCATGGAAATCTGAGCTTTCAACTGTTGATACAGCAATTTTGATGGCAGGAGTGTTGACAGCGCGAAACTATTTCACGGGCGAAAATTCTGAAGAGCGCGAATTGCGAGAAATTGCTGATTTTCTATACCAGCGTGTTGAATGGAACTGGGCGCTGAATGGCGCGGTCACACTCACTCACGGTTGGAAACCAGAACGTGGTTTTCTGCGCTATCGCTGGAACAAAGACTACAGCGAAGCGATGATTCTTTACACACTAGCATTAGGTTCGCCGACTCACGCAATTGATCCTGCCGGATATTTAGAATGGATTTCTTCTTTCGAAACGCAAACAATCTACGGCATAGAAACTCTTCATGCCGGTCCGCTGTTTATCCACCAGATGTCACATTTGTGGATAGACTTCCGCGGCATTCGCGATCAGTTCTGTCGCAAAGTCGGTTTTGATTATTTTGAAAACAGCAAACGTGCGACACAAATTCAACAGCAATATGCAATTCAAAACCCTCGTAAATTTATAAATTACGGCAAATATTTCTGGGGACTTACTGCAAGCGATGGACCTGGGAAGGCAGTGCGAACAGTCAATGGCGTGAAGCGCTATTTTTACGACTACCGCGCACGCGGTGTTCCGCATGGACCGGATGATGGAACTGTTTCGCCCTGGGCGGTGGTGGCATCATTGCCTTTTGCGCCCGATATTGTGCTTGATACTATCCGAAATCTGATCACTCAATTGGGTGATACCCATATGTGCGAGTACGGATTTGACGCTAGCTACAACTCTTCGTTTACTACGCGTGGAAAGGAGAGTGAGTGGCATTCACCGTGGATTTTTGGATTGAATCAAGGTGCGCTTATTTTGATGATCGAAAACTATCAAACAGGTTTGATCTGGAAAACTTTCAACGAAATTTCATACGTAAAAATCGGTCTCGAAGCGGCAGGTTTTGCGAGCGCAGTTAAGAAGTAAGCCTCACTGTTGCGATGGGAGATTCCCCACCCTCTGCTAAAACCAGCTATTGCAATGCTTTTCGGCGAGCGGCATAATGCCAGGACGAAAATCCACACTCTTGTGCGCAGATGCCACCAGAGAGAGGAATTTTTCGAGCAGCGTCTAGCTGGTTTTCACAATTGTCGCGCGTAGCAAACCGCGGCACCGTTTTTGCATTTTCAAATTCAACATATTTCCCCACCCCGAGGTTTTCGTTATGAATACCCTAGAGCAGCCATCGCATGAACACGTGCCAGAGCCAGGTGTTTTACCAGTGGAAGGTGTAACACCTGACATGACTGAAGATATGGATCTCACCCCGCCAAAGATTGGCGGCTACGACAGTGGCACGCGCTCAGCATTGAAGGAGCCATCACTGTACCTGTCCATCGCTGTAATTGTAATCGCAAACGCCGTGTGTAATGGTAAGACACCATTTGTGTTTTGGCTTTCACTTGTTGCAATGATTTCTGTCGCAATCGCGTTTCACGTGGTGGCAGAGAGATTTCTATTTAAATCTAAAAAAGAATATCAGTTTTTTGCTGTTCCCTTCGAAGGTGTCTTCGTACTCACATTCGGATCCATTCTTCCAGGGTTGGGTCTGCTTGCCTATTCCGTCGCTTCGATTTGCAATTCGCATCAGCCGAATGTCGTTGAGGTCTTGGGAAAGATGGCTCTGCTTCTGGTGGTGCCGCTCTTTAACTTTGTTGTTTGGTCCGGAGTGCGACGCGGATACTTGAGTCGCCCCCGCTACATCGGCTTGATGAACGGCTTAGCTCTCGGTCTTTCCGCATCGTGGACGGTAATCTGGATAAAGACCATTTTGTTTCATGACACATCGTGCAAACTGGGTTGGATGCTGTTGCTCTGCACTTCGCCATTTCTGCTGTTCGCAGCCGCATGTCTCAGTGTGGATCTCTGGCAGAAAACTGAGCCTAATATTCGCAGGATTACTACAACATTCTCAATTCTGGGATGCTTGTTGTCTGTACTGTTCGTATTCACTCCGATGGTGCGCGGATTTGTACTGCAGACTCAGTTGACAGATGCTCGAAAATTGACCGGTGCACCGCAAGAGAGTGCGATTTCATTTTTACGCTCATTTGCAACAGACGAAGATTTGCGCCCTGCCAAATATCCGGTGAGCGGTTTTGCGCTTGCCGAACTTTTACTGCCCAATCGCGGTCTAGACACTGGGACAGAGTTCGATCGTGACCTCTATTTCAAAATTACAGGCAAATCTTACTTCGATGTAGACAGCAGTAAAAGCGCAGCGATTGAAAGCGATTCTAATGCGGTCAGTCCCGTGGTTGGCAGCAAGGTGCCTGGATTGTTCCTGACCAAATCACACCTCTCTGGCAATATCGACGCTGCAACATTCTCGAGTTCAGTTGACTGGATGTTTACCTTTCACAATTCGTCGATGGATGCGCAAGAAGTACGTGGAGAAATTAACGTGCCAAAAAATGCGGTGCTATCGCGAGCGACATTGTGGGTCGATGGAGAGCCTCGTGAGAGCGCATTTGCTTCCACGAGAAAAGTGCAACTCGTAAATCAGGCAGACATCAATCGGGCAAAAGATCCTTTGCTTGTGACCATGTCCGGACCAGACCGGGTCTTCTTCAGGCTTTTCTCGTTGCCGGCTCACGGTGGCGAGATGAAAATCCGTCTTGGATTTAAGGTGCCACTTGAAACAAGCGATGGCAGAATCTGTGCGATGGAACTCCCGAAATTATTGAGCACTAATTTTTATCCGCCAAAACGCCATCGTGTAGAATTCACTACGCCAGACCTTCCGATTAAAAATGACTCCAGACTTGCGAGTGTGAAAAATGGGCAAGGTTATGCACTGAGCGGCATAATCAAGTCTGTCGATTGGAATAAAAATAAGAGTGCGCTGACAGTGCTGAGAGCGACAAACGTTAAAGAAATCGCTACGCTGGACTCAATTTCTAAACAGCCGCGTTTTATCATCGAGAAATTACGAGAGTTGGTGGCACCGGCACCAAAACGTCTCGTCGTAGTGGTTGATACTTCCGCATCTCTCAAGCCGGAATTCGCACAGATAAAGGCTGCACTTGCAGTGATTCCAACTCGTCTCAAATCGATTGTTTATTTAGCGGGAGAGCACAAGGAAGAAAAAGAAACAGACGTCGACAAACAACTTGCAATTGGCGCAACGCCAGCAACAGAAAAAGAAAAGGAAAAAGAAAAGGAAATTCCTTTGTTGGCAATACCCTTGGCGGAAGCACAAGCTAAGTTAAACTCTGAATTATTTGTGGGTGGACAAAATAATGGTGTCACTTTGCGTGAGGCTATTGAAGTTGCTGCAGAGCAGCCACATAGCGCGGTACTGTGGATTCATGGACCGCAGCCGCAAACGCTAAACACGTCAGACGCAACAGCTCTCGATCTGGTGCACAATGTCTCGCTGTACGACATGCAAATAGTACCGGGACTAAACACTATTCCGCCCGCGCTAAAACTGGAAGATGTTTCGAATCTGATTACCTCCCGAATTATTAACCATGAATCTACGGTAGGTGATTTGAAGAAACTCGTCTCGGGCTGGGAGAAGGGTGTAAGGAGTTTGGCGGTAGTTCGAACTGTATCTGCCCAACTTCCTGATCTTCCGATTGTTGCTGATAAAACTGTTTCTGCACAAATGACTGCACTTTGGGCGCGTCAGGAAGTCTCGAAGTTGATGGAAAGCGGACACGAGCCGCAAGCGATAAAACTCGCTTCAACTTATCATCTCGTCAGCCCTGTCACTGGTGCTGTGGTGCTGGAGAATGCTGCGGCAAGTAAGTACGTCGACCTCAGACCAGGTACTTTTAACGATGCTCCTTCAGGAGGCGGCGGACTCGTTGGTGCTCCGGTTGATCCGCGTTATGGACAATCGAACGAGGTTGGACAGCTTGCTGATTTCGGCTATGACACGGCGCGCGACATTGCTCGCATGCTGGTGTTAATTTCGGCAGTGCTCTCGATGCTTGTCGCAGGTGCGTATATGAAAGGACAGAAGTCGATTACGCAGTCTGTAATTGTGAAGGCTGTTCTTCTAGTCATTGCAGCGCCAACTGTCATTCACCTGATGAGCACTTTTGTGATCAACAATTTCGGCGGCTTGGGTGGAGGGTTGTAGGTTTAATGAATTGACTGTCAGAGCGCCATGCCCACGGCTATTTCAAGCCGTGGGTATTGGTGACCCTATTGACACGTGACCAAATAGTCACTATTCTTTTCCCATGGACGCAGTTTTTAAGGCTTTGAATGATTCACATCGTCGCCGCATCCTCGATTTACTTCATGAGTGCGATGGCCAGAGTTTGTTAGACATCGAAGCCAACTTCAGCCAGATGACGCGCTTTGGTGTCATGAAACATCTCAAAATCCTTGAAGCTGCCTCCCTTGTTACAACACGTAAAAGCGGGCGTTTTAAATATCACTATTTGAATACCGTTCCACTGCAAGAGATATCTGACCGCTGGATATCACGCTTTGCTGCACCATGGTCGGAAGCACTCGCCGATTTGAAAACTAAATTAGAAACGCCAAAGGATGAACACGATATGGAAAATTCAGGTGTAAAAACTAAACCACAACATGTATTTGTGACTGTGATCAAAACTACTCCAGATAAGCTCTGGGCAGCCTTGACCGATGGAAATATCACCCCGGCATATTATTACGGCTCTGCTTTGCAGGGGGAAATGAAAAAGGGTACAAGTTATTCGTACCATGGACCTGATGGAAGTAGATTTCTCAGTGGTGAAATCTTAGAAGCCATAAAGCCAACAAAACTAGTTATGACATTTAAAGGCGAGTGGATGCCAGGTATGCAAGATGACGCACCAAGTCGCGTCACCTATGAGATTCTGCAACAAGGTGATTGTTGTCGACTAACCTTAGTCCATGATCAGTTCGACAGCGAAACTAACACGTTCAAGAACAGTGGCGGCGGATGGCCTGGAATAATTTCAGGGCTGAAGACTCTTCTCGAAACTGGTGAACCATTAAACTACAATCCTATGTGAGATTAGCGGACACTCTGCAATAAGCCATTTTGCTCATAAAGGCATTGTGAAACCACCCGGGTGGGTTTTGCTGCCTAAGCTCTCGTCACGTGAAAGTCACGACGCTCTCCTAACTTGGGCGGACGTGAACTGCGCATGGAAGGAGCTGGAAGAATGAGCCATTTCGATCGACCGAATGTTGAAATTTCGAGGAATGACATAGACATTAATGTGGAACGTCCGAACTTTTCTCCCGGTAGATACACCGCAAGGGAGTTTCGTCAAGATCTCCACGCTGTGCATGAAAACCGCGTTGACAATCTAAACGATCAGAAGATTCTGCCTAGACTCGATTTAGCTGCAGAATTAAGGGACAAGCAACCGGGTTTGGACAATATTTCGCCCAAGGAATTGGCCGAGAAACTAACCGATGGAAATTTGAGGCCATTTTCTCCTGTTGGACGTGCTTTGCGGCACGCGATTAGAGAAGCCTCAGCTGACGGTAATGTTCGCGTCGGGGAGGTTGTTGCGAATCTCAACGACATCCTTGAAGAGCATGGACGAAGATTGAAAGTGGTTGGAACGCCTGAAGGTCAGAGACCCTACAATGGCTATGAAGTTTCACTCTATGACAGCAAAAACGAGTTACGCGGTTCCGTTTATGCTCGTAGTCTTGGGCGAAAATAGTTAGTAAGTTGAATAAACAAAACGGTTGGCTGACTTTAATTAGGTTAGCCAATTGTTTTGTTAAGTGTTCAAATATTCTTGATCGTGTAACCGAAGCCTTTGACCGTGCTGATGATTGAAGGCTCACCTTCAATATCGATTTTTTCGCGCAGACGTTTTACACATTGCCTAATTGCCTCTCCTGACACTTCGGCTTCCATTGGCCATACGCGATTGATCAGAGCGTCTGCATCAAAAATATGATTTACATTGCGCAGGAGAAAGACAAGCACATCGTACTCTTTTGCCCAGAGCTTAATTTCGCTATTACCGCGGCGTACTTTTTTTCCGTTTGTTTCTACCACTAGATCGCGAAAACGCAATTCTTCTACTGGTGGTGCAGGGCTTCGTCTAACCAGGGCACGGATGCGTGCCAGCAATTCTCGAGAACTAAAGGGTTTCGTTAAATAGTCGTCTGCTCCGGAATCGAGCCCTCTCTCTTTGTCTGTGTCCGAAGTAAGGCCGGTTAACATAAGTAGAGGTGTGGTGCCACCTGAAGAACGGAATTTCTGGCATAGATCAACTCCGTTAATGATTGGAATATTCACATCGAGAATTATCAAATCATAGGCGAATGACTTAAGAGCCTCTGAAGCCGATTGACCATTGTACATAGTGTCGACTGAATGACCTTCGCGTTGAAAGACTTCACGAAGTTCTTCAACTAGTGCCAGATCATCTTCAACAAGCAAAATTTTAGCCATAGTTTTTTTCCAAATTTCGACCGTGGGACATTACTCGACCGCAACATTGGGAAGATGTAGCTCGAATTTATGATGTCCTGCCTCGATAATCTCCCCCTTTAAATTTGATACTATTTCGCGGCAAAATGTCATTGTTACATCAAAGCTGGTTTTCTTTTTAGAATCAAAAGGCTCAACTTCTTTCGGAGCCACTTTTTCTAGCCATGGCTCAAAGGCAAAAACTATATTCTCCTGTGTGTCTTTTGTGATTGTCAATTTCACTGCCTGTGGTTCAAAGTGTAATGTCACTTGTTTAGCCAGTGCCATGAACAATCGAGATATGTATTCTTCATCAATGGTCACATAACAACTCTCTTCAACATCATTTTGGATTAGAAGTAAAAAACGCTGTTTGTGAAACGTGGTAGAAATCGAATTTAAAACGCTATCCAAAGTGCTTAGTTTCAATTTTAAACTCAATTTCGCCTGCTGAAATCTGCATAAATCAATCAAGTCATTGGTTACTCCAATCACGTAATCAATCGAATCATCTGCGCCCCTCAGTTTTGTGTTGATGTCTGAATCAGGTTTTTCTTCGATTCGAAGCATATCGATGCACAATTTTGCAGCGGTTAGCGGACTTCTTAGATCGTGACTAATTACCGCAAGTAGAGTTTGGCGTCTGTCTTCTGCCAGTTTTCGCTCAGTGATGTCGTGGATTACGCAGATAAAGAGTTCATCTTTGTCTGACCATTGAACTGACCAGAGACATGGAACCATTTTATTGACACCAGAAATGCATTCATTTTCAAACACCTTGGCGCCAGAGGCTCCCACAGCCACATTGAAATAGTCCTTAATTGAATCACGAGAACTGTCAGGTACGAAGTCCAGAATAGACTGCCCAACTACATTTTGGTTGTCTAAATTCCAGAGAGTTTTGCATGACTCACTTGCTCGACGGACATGCAAATTTTGGTCCAATGCGCAAATGGCGTCAATCGAATTGCTGAGAATTTGTTCGTCTCGAATTTTGCCTGCAGTAATTGCTTGCTCCATTGACCTGAAAGAAGCATCGAGTTTTGCTATTTCGTCTGAGCCCTGGAGAGAAGGAAGAAGAAGCACACCTTCACTCAGTCTTTGCGTGTTTTTCCGCAATACTGACACCCTATCAATAATTACTTTACTAAATAAAAAGCAGAGGCCGAGTGTCAAAATCAAACTTAGCAAAAGTGCGATGATAAGCATGGTATTGAGCTTTGTGATCAGCTTTCTTTCCGTTTCTTCGCGAGCGCTTAAAACATCCGTTCGTGCACTTAATCTGTTCTTTGCAGAGCCAACTGCGTCTAAAAGGACATTACGTCCGTCAAGAAGCTCTAGCAAAAGCGATTGAGACATTTTGTTTGGAGGCCGCCCCTTATAGCTACGCGACCGTTCCCTCATCACCATTCTTTTGAGATCCATAAAGGGTATACCGGCAGCTTTACAGCTTTGACGGAAATATTCTAGCGATTGAGATGTTCTTTCAAACTGAGCATTTACTTCCTCTCGCGTGGTTTCCTTCCTGTTGCTCGCGTATGCAACAAAACTGATGTAGTCGCTTATGGTGGAGGTCAATGTATAAACGTACGCGAAGACAACGGTACCCATTTTCTGTCGAGCAATTCTGGCTTGGTCTATTTGATCAAGCAAGATTATTGAAGTGCTGATTACGCTGATTTCAAGCAAAAGCGGAATGCATAGAATCAAGCCAATCTTCGAACTTATGGACTTAGTAAAAATCATTCAGGTTTAGGCCTCGTCGGAAGACTAAACTTGAAAGTGCAACCATTAATTCCGTCGCTTAACACACCTACTGTTCCACCATGAGATTCAACGATGGAGCGGGCGCTGAATAGACCGAGACCAGAACCTTTTCCTTCTACCGATTCGATCTTAGATACTTGCGCAAATCGTTCAAACAGGAGGTGTTGTTTGTTTAGCGGAATTCCAGGTCCCTGGTCAGTAACTTCAACCGAAAAATGCTCTTTGTTATTTTCCAGTTTTGCGTTTATAAAAATGCTGCCCGCAACGGGTGAAACCTTTATCGCATTTGATACTAGATTGACGATTACACGTTGAATTTGAGATGAATCTACTTGCACGCGGGTGTCGTCGGCAGAGATTACTGTGCTTAACTCCTTTTGAACTAACAATCCTTTTACTGTCTCGAGGCTTGAATCTATTAGCTCACGAAGTGAGCAGTCAGAAGTTGTGATTTTTATGTCGGTAGATTCATTGCTAATCGCTTCACCCAAATTAGCAAGTAATCCTATAATTTTTGAAAAATTGCCATCCAATTGAGTAATCTTCTTTGGATTGGGAATTTCGTTTAGATCGATTTCTGATACTAATATTTTCGCTTGGCTTAGCGATTCTGTCAGTTCATTAACAAGAATGGACCGCAATTCTTTTGCCATTAACTCAGTTGTCTTCTCGAAATCAATGTCGCACAGGCAGCAATAGAAGAGGTTTTCTTGGTTGGACCATCGAATCGACCAAACTACAGCCAAAGTTTTCCCATCTTTTCGCTGCAGAACAGACTCGAAAGATCCTTGAGAAATTTTTGCTCTTACTTCATTCAGCTGAGAAACCACATGCGTGGCATTTTCCTTGGGAAGGATAGCGCTAATGTTTCTCCCAAGAAGTGCGTCTCTCTCAAATCCCAACATCTTCTCGGCTGCCATATTGAGGAATTTAAGATTTAAGTTTCCGTCCAAAGTGCAAATGATGTCTCCGCTATTGTCGAAAATTGCCCTTTCAAGTCTGCTTTGCGATTCGAGTTCGTCTGCCATTTTTTCGAATGACTTAGAAAGGTCTCCGATTTCGTTATTGGCTTGTTTGCTGGGTTTGAGCCGTGTGCCTAAAGCATAAGATTTTGATTGCTTTATCAAATCTTTAAGCGGTGTTCTAACCAATTTGTCGAAAAGATAGAGGCACACTACAGCTACAATGAAACTCGAAAACAGTCCACTCCACAATATTTTGTGGAATGCATTCCTGAACACCAAGTCCTTCTCTTCCAGTTGCGCTCGTTCTTTCGCGAAATATTCAAGAACTCGACCTGCGCTTTTGTCGATAATTGTGAATGCGGATCGCAGTTGATAAATTTCTACCAGGCTTAAACTGGAAGGACTCTCTGCCTCAACATTCTGAGCGATTATGGAAATCATTTTTTGTGCATTCTGATTAATACGATTAATTTGCGCCTTGTTTTCAGGCAGCTCCAAATTCGAACCAGCCTTTTGAAGCGTCAACAGTTGCTCCTGAAATAACTGGCTTTCGTAAACGTATTCAGATTTCTTGATCAGTTCTTGCTTACTGTAGGAGCGCGCGGCTAGCGTCACACTCCTTATGGTTGATACCAAAACTGGTGCCATTTGTGTCAGGACATTTATGGTGCGTGATTCATTCAAGCGCTCAAACTCGGCCAGATTTAGCATAATGGCGCAAGTCGAAAAGAGCGCTATCTCGAAAGTGAGCGGAATCGAAACTATTATCAAAAGATCTCGAGTGAGTCTATTTTTCATTTCGTATTTGATGCCAAAAAAATGAGCGCCGGATCACTCCGTCGCTCATTGTAGCAGTTGCTGAGCTTGTATTTTAATGAGGTCCGTAGGCTCTTTCGTTAACAACTCCGAAAGTGGTTCTACGATTGACTGCATCACTATTCTTGTTTAGTTCTTTGTCAGGATATTTATCTGGATATTTATCGGGATCTCTTTCCGGTTTTGGACCTGGAAGACAAACAGGTTTTATTCTATCAAATTCGTCGCTTGGTTTTGCTGGCGTCGTATCTGCAGAACCAAGTGGAGTCACACACTTTGTAATCTCTATATTCGGCAGAATGGTTTTAGTGGTGCACACTGCGTTTGAATTCTCTAGAGCCCTCGGATCAACATCTTTCATGATCGAGCCAAACGACATTGATTCTGAAGTCTTGGAGATTTCTTTTGCCTGCGCGGATTCTACTTTTTCAAACATAATATATACCCTCTGGTAGTAATAACTCTGAGCGGCTTGCTCTCGGATTGGTTGCAAGTTATGCAATGCTCGTGACTTTGGCGTGACGAGTTCTTTAGAGAAAATGGCTGCACGGAGAATAACTATTTTTAGGTGCCAAGGCGTCTCTGATTGCGATGAATCGCCTAAGTATTTTGCGGTTAATTTTCTATGTCAGGAGTGTGTCAGGTAGTTATGCTATTTTGAATTTTCGAGGATAGGGAACAACAGTGTATGACCGCACAAGTTGCTCCTTTAGTTCTTCTTCTTCTTCTTTTTGGTGCTTGTTCGTGATTAAAATGAAGTTGTTGCCTAAGTCCGGCGGTAAAATTCAGTATTGGATGGCTGGCTTCATTGCCGCTTTTGCACTCTATGCTATTCAGTTTGTTCTGGATAGCGGTTTGTCTTCCTACATTCCACATTGGCTTTATGCCGATTGGGTATTGATTACACCGCATTCGGCGGTGTTCATGCCATTCCTATTCTTGATTGCTTTGGGGGCTCTGATGCCGCTCCTAATTACAGGATTTAAGGCGGTTTTTTTAGATCGCTCGACTGAAATTAATTATGCGCCTGGTATTTTGTTGGCGCTATTTTCAATCGAAGCTCTATCGCTCTACGTCGGCCCTGCGTTTTTTAATGGTAAATTTGTTTGGTTTTTTCCGGTCGGCGGAGTGGCACTTCTCGCTGTTTTGTTTCGCCTTCCGATAGTCAGAAAATATATGAAAAGACCGATTAGAAACAGTCATGGTTCCTACTGCAAAACGGTTCCACCCAAATTCTGAATCTGCTGTTCGTATAGTTTGATTTGGTCTTTGCGCTCATTTGTATGAGTTTTCAACCAATTCGCAATAGCCGAAATTGTTTCGCCGCGTATGAAGCTGGTCTCTAATTGCAGGTGTCCAAAATTTCCGCGCCAATCCAATGTTTGATCGGTAGACTTCATTGCATTCATCAAGTCAGTGACATGCTTGGGTGAAACGCAACCATCCGCGCTGCCTT
>JACMKL010000349.1 GCA_014380105.1 Candidatus Melainabacteria bacterium | reverse complement strand
TTACGACAATGATATGGATGCTCTGAGCGACCGATATTGGTTCGGAGACTATAAGCGAGAGCTAGCTTCAATTGGTGATCGCTTCTGCGCAGACTTCGAAAGAAAGATTTCGTCAAGCCATTTGCTTAATTCTGATCAGTTTGGCGTCAAAATGCCCGAGCGCGTATTGCCGATAATCTGCCATCAAATCGATCGCGACGAAAAGCTCTGTGCCTGCCTACTTCTTGCTTCTCCGGCGTATAACGCGGAAGAGTTGAGTGATTTGCTTGCCGATTTGCCGCTTGGACTGGCGCTTACGAATGCCTGGGAGCACTCAGAGCTTAATCGTGAGAACGACCGCCTGCGCTCAAGCTATGAAGAAATTGAAGAAAAAACTGGCATGCTCGAAGAGCAGACCATGAAATTAATTCACGATGTGACCGTGCGTGACAGTATTCGCACCAAACACGTTGAGCGCGAACGCCTTGTCTACTGGATCTCGAATTTCGTGCGTAGTTCGTTTGATATTCAAAAAGTGCTCGATACCACTGTCGAGAAAATCGGCACAACCTTTACGGTTAGCCGTTGTATGGTCTTGCGTTATGTTGACGCGGTCGATCAAATGGATGTATTTGAGTTTCACCAGGATGATGTTGTTTCAGCCAAAGAGCTGTTTTTCTCTGAGGACGGATTTCAATTCACGTCGCAAGCGCTCAATAAAATGGCGCCGCAAGACATTGGCGATCCTGACAGTGACACACGTTTAACCTATGACCGTCATTTCTTGAAACGCCTGGGAATTCGCTCAGGGTTGATTGTGCCTCTGATCATGCGTGAGCGCGTACTTGGAGTTCTGTTCCTGCAGGATTGCGCAGAACCCCGTGACTGGAGCATTGATGACATCTCACTAATTGGCTCTCTGGCCGACAATCTTTCAGTGGCAATCGAAAACGCTGAGTTGCACCAGGAACTAGCTCGCCAGGCTGTCACAGATGGTCTGACCGGTGTCGCCAATCGACGCAGTTTCAACGATTCTTTCACCAAAGAATTTGAGCGCGCCAAACGCTATAACGAGCCACTTTCGCTCGTTATGATCGACCTCGATTTCTTGAAGAAAATCAATGACACCTACGGACACAAAGCAGGCGATGACGCTATTGCTTCAATTGGAAAATTGTTGAAAGCTTCCTCACGAGTAAGCGACGTTGCTGCACGCTATGGAGGTGAGGAATTCTGTCTCTTGCTTCCCAACACTGGGGTCGAGATGGCCGAACAACTCGCAGAAAGAGTTAGACGAAAAATTGCCGAAGTTTATGTCGAAGGTCCAGGGACAATTTCAGCCAGCATCGGTGTTTCGAGTTATCCCGCCCATGCTGCCGATCCTGATGAGCTGTTTAACAAAGCAGATTCAGCACTTTATGTTGCAAAAGCGAATGGCAGAAATCAAGTTCGTGTGGCAGCCCAGGACGACGGCACTCACGTAGCTCAATTTGCCGATGACAAAATCATTCCAGGGTTGGACGCAGAGTCAACAGCTGAGGTCAAAGCGATCGAGGCGATTGAAGCACCGACTGTTGTGCCTAAAACCAAGCCTGTCAAGCCGTCGAATAAGGCACAGGGCAACGGACATAAGGATGGCGATAGCGATCCCAAAATCAGAGCCACTCCAAAAGTCGCCCCAAAAAATTAGCAATTTAAATCAGGGAAATTCCCGCAGCATAGAAGTTTTAGATCGGATATAAAGATCATAATTAGCTGACGAAACGGCCTCGATAAGTGGCATGTAGCTGATAAGAGTTTGTGTTAGTTTTCAGCACTGGGCGTGCTGATTGTAAGGGAGATGAAGCAATGGGATTATTGGATGACGTTGTCCAGGGAATAGGCAAAGAGGTTAGCCGAGTCCAGAGCCGCGGTCAGGAGATGATGCAGGGCTTCAATCTGCAAAATCAAGTTCGCGAACTGGAAAGAAAGAAAACCAGCAAACTACTCGAAATTGGTCGCCTTGTTACTGACAAATATGTCAAAGGCGAAGATGTATCTGAAGACATCTTGAAAGACAAAGCGAATGAAGTTGCGGGCTACGAAACTGAGATGCAAATCTTGCAAGCAGAACTCGATAGTTTACGTGTGGACGACCCGGTTGCAAGCTCTGCTGCAAAAAAGTCTGAGCGCGGCGCAGGATTTCATACGTCGCCTGGATTCGAATGTCCAAGCTGCCATGCACCTGCTTCGAAAGACAAAACTTTTTGCCCGAGTTGTGGTGAAAATTTGAAGAGTTCAACTTCTTCATCCTCAACAAATGGCGACGATGATGTCGTTGATGTTGAGCCAGAAAACGGGAAATACTAAATCGTTAATTGGTCAAGTTTGATACGTTAAGTGATTTAAGTTTTCAAAAAAAACCAAGTACAAAAAACAGAGCCATCAACCGGCTCTGTTTTTCTTTGTATTTTTGCTTTTGCTATTTTTCTCAGCCAAATTGAGATCTAAATTCTGGAATTTTTTCCACAATCAGGACAGAAGAAGAAGGAAGGGCTGATTTTACTTGCGCAATGCGGACATGGGCGCAGACCGAGTCCTGGCTCTTCGGTCGGATAACGACCGGCGAGAATTTCTTTGTACTGTTTGCTTTCCGACCAGATTTTGATTTCTTTGGCGCGGTAGACAGGCACTGGGTGAGTCAACCACATTTCGCTGAACAATTTGAAGACTTTATTGAGTGTGCTGTAGTCGAGTTCTTCATACGAATCAGCTTGTTTTAAGAATTCCTGTGGATTGATTTGGTCGTAAATACACTTTGAGCCGGCAGCCAATTTCATGTGTACATGTAGGCAAACATCAACGTCTTGTGTAACCAACAATTCAGCACGGTCAGCTGTCATCTCGGCTTTTCTGAACCAGTCGTAGAGCGCCACGGATAACCCGTAGACAGCCATTTTTGCCAGTCCAGCTTGTTTGGACATTTCATAAAGGAAGTAAGCAATACTTCTGTAGAGAACGTGTCCGGCTTTGACGTGACCCAGTTCGTGACCCAAAACTCCCATCAATTCCTCTTCGGTCAAAAGGTCGACTAATGCCGAGTGAATGACGATGAAAGGACGCTCTGCGCCAAACGTGAAGGCGTTGACGTAAGGACTTGAGGTGAGAAACAGATCGGGCTCGTGGA
This sequence comes from Candidatus Melainabacteria bacterium, assembly GCA_014380105.1. GTDB lineage: Bacteria > Cyanobacteriota > Vampirovibrionia > Obscuribacterales > Obscuribacteraceae > QKMZ01. The sequence continues at coordinate 2,747 of JACMKL010000349.1, read as the reverse complement.
CATCCAGAATGTCACACGCTTCTTTAAACATGCCGTAGATTTTTGGACATTGCTTCGGAGTGACGTGAATCGCCTGCCCTAGAAATTGAATGCGGAAAATCTTTTCCAGTCCGAGTTCGAAGAACTTGCGGAAAACGACGTCAAGGATTGGAATTTTTTTCAGTGCGGCAAGTGCTGCTTTATCCGCAGGATGTTCGAAAGCGGCCGAAGTGATACGAGGAAACTTCTTCTTTGTTGTAGTGGTAGTCATTTAGCCTCCAGTGGCTTTTGCGATTCACACGGCTCGGAACGTACTACTCAGACCGTACTACTCAGACCGTACTAAAAAGTGATTCGTCAATCTTCTTTCTACCCCAAAAGCGCACGCTTGGGACGAGCATAAGATAAATAGATAGTGAAATTGCCAAAGTTCAGTCTTAACCCGGACAACCGCTCAGGTCTGAGGCGAGGTTAATAGCAGCATTTACTTCAGGTTGAGGGCTCTGCTTTCGGCTTCTTCGCCTGTGGTTCCGCCGGTCAATTCACCTTCGGCTAAAAGTGCAGCGTCTTCTGCTGCCGGAGCGACGACTGCTTCGGCGGCAACTTGTCCATGATGAGGTTCTGGATGGGCTGCGTTCGCCTTGGCGTCGTCGAATTCGCCTTCCCATCTAGCAACGACACAGGAAGCCAGACAGTTGCCCAGGACGTTCACAGACGTTCGAGCCATATCCATAATAGTGTCGGCGCCCAAAATCAATGCAACCCCAGCCAGAGGCAGTCCAAAAGACGAAAGTGTGCCAGCCAAAATGACCAGGGATGCCCGTGGAACAGCTGCCACTCCCTTGCTTGTTAACATCAATGTCAACATCATCAAAAGTTGCTGCTGTATTGAAAGGTTGACGCCCGCTGCTTGCGCAACGAAAACCGATGCTAGTGAAAGGTAGAGGGTTGTTCCGTCTAAATTGAACGTGTAGCCCAGAGGAAGGACAAAGCTGACAATTTTGCGCGGCACGCCGATTGATTCCATCGCAATCAAAGCTTTAGGCAATGCAGCCTCGCTTGATGTTGTAGAAAACGCAATCAAGAAAGGTTCTTTGACTGCGCCGAAAAATTTCTTGAGAGGAATTTTGGCAAAGAAAGCAATTGGTCCAAGAATGAAAACAACAAATACAACAAGCGCCAAATAAAGCGTGCCGATTAGTTTTCCGAGTGACACTAAAACAGTTAAGCCATGTTCACCAACTGTCGCTGCCATCGCACAAGCCACACCGATTGGCGCAAACTTCATGATGTAGCCCGTGTACTTAAACATGACGTCTGCCAGCGACTGACACATCACTAAAATATTCTCTGATTTGGTGGCAGAAACAGCCATCGCAAACAAAATCGAGAACACCACAATTTGTAAAACGTCTCCGCGCGCCATCGAATCGATAATGCTAGTTGGAAAAATGTGAGTGATTAAATCGGCAGCTTGTGGTTGTTTTGCGGCAAGCTCTCCAAAGTTTTGGGTGGTTTGAATTTGCATTCCTGCGCCCGGCTTGATGATGTTTACCAGCAATAAACCAATGCCTAATGCAAATGTTGTGACTACTTCAAAATAGAGAAAGCACTTAAAACTCAAGCGCCCGAGCGAGTGAGCACTCTCCATACCGGCAATGCCTACAACAAGGGTGGCAAACACAAGTGGGGCAATAATGGTCTTGATCAAGCGTAAGAAGATGTCGGCGCCAGGATGAAGCGCTATGCCGATTTGCGGAAACATTGCTCCCACAAATACACCAACGACCAATCCGATGAAAATTTGAATAGTGAGACTGGGAGCTTTCATTTTGACACTCAGGAAAGAGAAAGAATTTCCAGACCTCTGCCGACAACAATTGCTACTCGGTCTCGAATAGTAACTGCAGACGCCGACTCAACGACTGGAATTGTAGCGATTACCCGGGGTGCCGACGGAGTTGTGAAATCAACAATGCTGGCGACGCTCTTATTGTCCGGAGTTCGTCCGGTCGTAATGGCGCGCTTACCTTGTACTGCGACAGCCGTTCCGTCATGCGGCAAATCCACAGACCCAATTACTCTCATATCTTTTTGATCTTTTGAAAGTACGAGGAAAAAACCTTTCGATTGCTGGTCGATGAAAGTTGCAATCACTTGTTGTTCGCTAATTGCAAAGTCACGTGCAGCAAGATTTTCAAAATGTCTGGTGCCAATTTGCTCGACATTGTCGGTGACACTATATAGGTACAAATCATTTAGTGATGAACAGAGCAAGAGCCCGTTGTTTGCTACTGCACGTGACACACCTTTGGGTAAGTCTATTGTCTTTTCGACTTGCAGACTATTTGAATAAACTTTCAAACGCTGGACGAAAGATTTTTTCTCTTGCTCCCCTAAAACATATGCGCGCTGTAGAACCGTGTCGTAACACAACTGAATACCTTGCGTCTTCAGGGTCGCGATTTCTTCGCCCAATTTGTCCATTTTGCGCAAGCCAATGCCGGTTTTGGAGAGGCATAAAATATAACTGCCAGCACCAACGATTGCTTTCACCGACGTTTGCAAATCTTGAGTCAACACCAAATTTGGATGTTCTGGATTAGTTATGTCATAAAGTTTGAGGTCTGATCCGCCGAGTACGACCATGTTCTCCCAGCTGGCCACTCCGGACGCAGGGAGGCGCGGAATAGAATATGTATAGCTAGGTGCCCACCCACCTTGACCGCTGGTCAATACTTCAACGCCTGCCCAACCTGACGCAACAT
>JACMKL010000348.1 GCA_014380105.1 Candidatus Melainabacteria bacterium | reverse complement strand
CCTTTGTAGACGACGCTCATTCCGCCTCGTCCAGCTTCTTCGATAATGCGATATTTTTCCGCTAAAAACGCGTTGAGCAGTGGATCTTCTTGCACAAGCATAAGCAACGTTGAATCAACATCGCAAATGACGCTTTGCACCGGATATTCACGATGGCACTTAGGACATCTTTTCTTTTTGCCGCCGGCTGCCACTAAAAAAACCTCGAATTTGCTTTCCGGTAATTAACCGGAGTGTTTATAGCCAAGGCAATGATAGCAAACACACGATCTTTAGGCGGGGAAGAGTGCCAATCAGTCCTTAATTGAGTCCTTGGCAACAATTTCAACCGCATTTCCGGCAGAATCATTTATATAAATCGAGCGGGAGCCATCTCTGTGGGTCTTCAGCTCCCCAAACTGCTCAGCCTGCTCATGGAGAAAGGCGAGGTGGGCGGGATGTTGATTTGGCATGACTAGGGCCAGTTTAATGTTCTGAAAGCGAATGAAAGCCCAGGTCTTGTCCTGGTACTCAATTTCACAATTAAATGTGTCTCTGTACCAGTTAACAGCCTTTTCGACATCGTCGACGGTAATAGCAATGTGGTGAATAGTGGCGAGATTCTGCACGATTGTTGCTTCTGTCATTGCTCGTTACCTTTACTCGAAAACACTGTTATTGTCCCAGAAAGCTTATCCTTTGCGCCTTCTGAAATATGCTTGGATTACATAGATTGATAAAACAGGCTGTTTGGGTGGAATGAAACGATTAAGTTTGGCGAGAAATATCATCATGAACCCGAAAACCTTTTACAGCACTGTTCTGATCGCCGCGACTTTGGTTTTGTCCTCGTCACCTTTCGTTTTCGCTAATGACAATCTTTCGGCAAGAGAAATTTGGCAAAGAACTCACGAGTCTGGTCAAAAGGCCCTTGAGTCAGGTGGTCTCGACCAGGCGGAAGTGCTCTTTAAGCAAGCTCTTGTTCAAGCTGAAGGTCTCGGATATGCAGGGCCTCTTGCTGCCAGCCTGTATCACTTAGGCAAAGTCTACTATTTGAAAAAGCAGTATCCAGAAGCAGAAGCCAATTACAAAAAGGCCCTCGAGATTTTTGACGAACAGACCCGCAAAAACAGCTCTGTTCTTATGCAATTGGTCCAAGATTATGCAAAAATGCTGCGCGAACTTGGTCGTGAGGCTGAAGCTCTGGAGCAAGAAGCGCGAATCAGAACATCAATTCAGCGCACCGAAATAAAGTAGAAACTTTCGCTTAGCTATAATTCGATAGCAGTGCGGACGTTCCAGAGGTCCGGATAACTTCTCTTCACAAGTGTTGAGCGCAAATATCCGACGCCTTCACTGCCGCCGGTGCCTTTTTTGAATCCAATAATTCTTTCGACCACAGTGACATGGTGCGTTCGCCAGAGAGCAATGTTTTCGTCGAGGTCGATTAAAGTCTCTGCAAGTTCATAAAGATCGTAGTATTTTTCAGGCTGCTCGTAAATCTTTCGAAGTTCTTTTACCCGTTGCTCGTGGGCTTCTACACAAGCTTCTGACTCGTCTTCCGCAATTGTGGCTGCGACAGCAAATCCTCTTGCAATCAAGAGTTCATAGAATGCATCGGATAGTGATGGTTGATCGAGGCGCTTTTGCATTTGTGCAAGGGTTGCCGGTTCATTTGCGAAAAACTGCATAATTCGAGGTTCTTTCATGCCTGCCGCAAATTCAATTTCACGAAATTGAGAAGACTGAAAACCTGACGCTGGATTGAGTTTGCTTCGAAATCCCAGGAAATCAACCGGCATCATGGTCTCTAATATATGAATCTGATTGACTAAAACTTGTTTGAAGATGGTGGCAACCCGTCTCATGAACCAGGTTGCTCTCACGACATTTCCTTCATTGAGCAGTCGCATCGCTTCATCTATTTCGTGCAAGATTAGCTTGAACCACAATTCATAAGTCTGGTGAATGATGATGAATAGAGGCTCATCGTGGTGCGGAGGTTCAGACATGCAGACTTGCAAATTTTTGAGTTCTTCGACTTTCAAATAATTGTTATAGCTAAGTGCCCCTTCTCCATACTTAGCGATGCCGAGATGGTGTTTCTGGGCGTTAGTGTCTTCTTCAGTGCTCATGCTAGTCTCCGGACTGTGGCGCAGGTTGTTTGGTTTCTGGTATTGATTCCTTGGCTGGAATATCTGATTTTACCGGCTCCACATCTGGTGCATCTTTTAAATCCCCAGTATCCGATTTCGATTCAGTATCTCCATTCTTGAGATCTTTCTTGAGATCACTCTGGTCTTTTTTAGACTCGTCAACTTTGGCTG